>JAMOVB010000066.1 GCA_027061705.1 Desulfurococcales archaeon | reverse complement strand
GGCGGTCGTCTAGCCTGGTCTAGGACGCCGGCCTGCCAAGGCAGTGGTCCTCCGGCCGCGGAGCGCCGGAGATCCCGGGTTCAAATCCCGGCCGCCGCACCAGACCTCAACATCCAATCCAATGCTTTTAAGTCCCGGTGGAATCCTCGTTATGGTGCCGCGGTAGTATAGCCCGGCCAAGTATGCGGGCCTTTCGAGCGCCGGGCACACCGACCTGCGTGGGGAGAGCCCGTGACCCGGGTTCAAATCCCGGCCGCGGCACCACAAGCCTGCTTAAGTGATTTTTGAACATACTCCTAATGTAGACGCTGCCTCGGACTACACCTTAATAACGGATTTGTTTTATAAGAGAACCCACAATGGTGCGGGGGGTGGGATTCGAACCCACGCAGGCCTCCGCCATCGGGGCCTCAGCCCGACCCCTTTGACCTGGCTCGGGCACCCCCGCCCAATCTAAAGTTGGGGGATCCCTAATTAATAAGTCTAATCTCGAATTACCTTCTCGGCAGGTGTTGTGGTTGAGGAAGCTATTCCACAGGCTCGTTGACCCGAAGGACGTGGTCCCGATTCTAATGAAGTACGTTGATCTTGAGCCCCGCGGGGCCGAAAGCATCGGTATTGAGAATGCCTGCGGGCGCGTGCTGGCTGAGGACGTGTACGCCGCGTGGGACGCGCCGCCCTTCGACAGGTCTGAAGTGGATGGTTACGCTGTTGCTTCGGAATCCGTGGCAGGTGCTGAGGAAGATTCACCCGTAGAGCTGAGGGTCATTGGATACGTTAAGATCGGGGAGGTCCCGAGAGTCTCGGTAGGTATTGGCGAGGCTGCGGAGATAGATACCGGCGCTATGGTGCCTAGAGGCGCTGACTCCGTCGTTATGGTTGAGCATACGAAACGCGTTGACGGGAGGGTGCTGGTTTTCAGGTCGGTAGCGTCTGGCGAGAACGTGGCGCGCGCAGGCTCCGACATAGCTAGGGGCGAGCTCCTGCTAAGGAGGGGCACGCTCTTAGGGCCTGCTGAGATCGCCGCGCTTGCCGCGGCGGGTGTGGGTTCTGTTAAGGTATTTAGAAGGGTGCGTGTAGGCATACTGTCTATAGGTAATGAGCTGCGTAGGCCCGGCGAGAGCTTGAGCGGCGCCCAAGTATTCGATGTTAACTCATACTCAATCACCGCATCGTTGATGGAGCTCGGATGCGTTGTTAAGAGATACGGCATAGTTAGGGATGACGAGGGCGAGATAAGGGAAGCCCTTCTCAAGGCGCTTAGGGAGAGTGACATAGTCTTCACCTCGGGAGGGACTTCAGCGGGTTTAGGCGACCTCACGTACCGCGTGCTGGACAGTATAGGTCCTCCTGGCGTGGTCGTCCACGGAATTAAGATAAGGCCAGGCAAACCCACCGTCATCGCGGTCACGCAGGGCAAGGTAGTTGTAGGGCTGCCCGGCTTCCCGCTATCGGCGCTCATGGCCTTCAGAAAGGTCGCCATCCCCATAGTGGCTAGGTTAGCTGGTCTGAGGAACTATGAGGTACTCTTCCCTGAGGTTGAGGCGGTGCTCAGCGAGCGCATCATCGGGAGCAGGGGTAGGGCGACCTTAGCTCCTGTCGCATTAATTAGGCGTGGCGGTAGGATCCTAGCATACCCAGTCAGATTCAGGTCGGGTTCCGTCTACCTGCTCACGTATGCCGACGGGTTCATAGAGGTTCCCGCAAATACTGGGGTCGTGGAGAGGGGAGTAGGTGTTAAGGTGAAGCTCTTCAGGAGTTGGTGGGTGCCGCCCGCCCTAGTTTGTATAGGGAGCCACGACTACCTGCTGAACGAGCTACTTAATAGGGTGCTGTCAGGGCGGGAGTTCAAGTCCGTTCCCGTTGGCTCACTGGGCGGCGTGCTCGCGGTGTCGGCAGGTGAGGCCGACATGGGTGGGACGCACTTAATAGATGAGCAAAGCGGGAAGTACAACGTCCCGGTGATCAGGAGGTTAGGGCTTGAGGGTAAGGTCAAGCTGGTTCGAGGCTGGGGCAGGGAAGTAGGGCTCGTTGTGCGTAGAGGCAATCCGAAGCGTATTCGGGGCTTTGAAGACCTGCTTAGGGAGGATGTTGTGTTCATAAACCGTAATAAGGGTTCAGGCACTCGAGCGCTAATAGATTCGGAGTTACGTAAGCTGGCTAGAGCTAGGGGGGTTAGCTTTGAGAGCGTTAAGCGCGCTGTGCGCGGATACTGGAACGAGGTTCGAACACATACGGCGGTGGCTGTAGCGGTTAGTCAAGGTAGGGCCGACGTCGGCGTGGCCGTGAGGTGGGCCGCTAAGCTCTACGGTCTGGATTTCATAAAGTTAGGTGAGGAGGTGTTCGACCTAGCCGTTAATCCGGAGAGCTTCAACACCAACGAGTGCGTTAAGCTGATCATCGAGGCCTTGAAGCCGGGCGGGCAGCTTGACAGACTGCTGAGTAGGTTCGAAGGCTACTTCAGACTACCCGATACTGGGGAGATCATCCTATGAAGGGTGACCCGTGGAAGACTTAAAAAGATGACAACCCTAACATCTTATGGTGTGGGCCGGTAGCTCAGCAGGAAGAGCGCCGCCCTCGCACGGCGGAGGCCCCGGGTTCAAATCCCGGCCG
>JAMOVB010000065.1 GCA_027061705.1 Desulfurococcales archaeon | reverse complement strand
GAGAGCTCTATAAGGAACTCCCCTCTCGACGTTACGTCGTTAAAGACTATCCCAAGCGCGCGGCCTTTAATAACCCATTCTGGCTTGGGCGGCGTTCCTGCTAGGGCGTACGTAGCGGGTTTAACAGCGTCTGAGGTTACGTCTTCCTTGATACCGCTGAATCTCCTTGCGACCTCCTCACCATACTGCGTGGGCTCGTAGGTGTCGTGCCCTTCCCTCTCCACCCTGCGCATCAGGTCCTTGGCTTCAAGCATGTGGAGTGCCTCTCCAAGACTTAGGCGCTTATCCCTGCCTGCGCGCTTACCTATCTCATCGTATGTCGGCAGTAACCCCTTCTTAAGTATCTCCTGCGTCGTACTGATTATGCTTAACTCATACATCGTTACGGTGAATGGTGGTATTGCCTCCCTAGCTTCACTCTGCCTTTCGTACCCCGCCATAAACTCCTTCTTGCCCTCGCCGTTAGTTAGGTGCATCAGCTCCAGCTCCCGCTGCTCACCCGCAGTTAGCGACGATGCATCCTTCTTCAGTATCTCCATTATCCTTTCATTAATGGATATTACTGAGTCATAGAGCGGTATGCGGAATAATGCCTTGCGAACTAACCTCCCAGCCTCTGTTAGTATGTATGAACTGCCGGCCTTCGTGGGAGGGGAGATCTTAAGAAGCCTCATCGCCTCAAGCGCGTTGACAACGTTACTTCCGAACCCGCCAGCATCTCTGTAGGATATGAGCTCATCAACCAGTGAGGGGCCTGGAGGTAACCCTACCAGAAACTCGGCCGTCTCCGGAGTTATGAAGATGGAAGGCCTCGCAACTCTGTATGCTTGAAGAACTCTCCTCCCAGCCTCAGTCACTCCCGCCTCACAATCATAGAGTTTCCTAGGGGCCAGCAGGTCAGCCCACTCCTTAGGGACGTAGTTAGTTTCAGCAGCAAGTCTAAGCGCCTCTATCACAGGGGAGTTAAGCCAGGGGTCGGGTAGTGCGCTAATATCCCCTACTAAGTCTGCGGCGCTAGCCAGTAGCTCGCCAGCCCGCGTCAGCCTTAGCGAATCCTTATAGACCTTAACCAGCCCCATTATCTGCAACTCAGTTACCCGCCTCGACACAACCCCATGTCCGATGCCCAGCCTCTCAAGCTTGAGCGTGTCGGCACCCTCTCTAATGCTCCTCAATATCTTGACGTGCTCAACCTTAACGTACATTGCCTATCCCCGCCTTCCTCGGCGTTGCGGCTTATATAGCTTGCCTTAAGACAAAAGGAAAATCCTCAGCATTTCCGGCTCACATCATTCGCCTGTCAGGAGACCCTCTTCTCATCACTAGCGCTTACGTATAGCTTCTGCCGATTTTAACGCTTCATTCTTTTAAATTTGTAGCGAGGCAAAATAAGCATCTTACGGCTAGACCCCGTAAGGGGCTCCAAATCATTACGTTAAGCGTGAGGGAAAAAGCCTCGGTTATGCGAGAGTGAAGAAGGTCTCGCCAATCTGATAGTATTTGCCGTTGTACTGCACCAGTATTTTGATCCATAGGGTATCTATATTGAGCTGCTGGGGAGTTCTCAGCAGCGTTATCCTTATCATTATCGGGTAGTTAGGCATTAGGTATAGCTTAGCCATACTTACGAATCTGATCCCCCCTATCTTATTGGTGAGCATGCCGTAGTTCGTCTCCCCGATCCTTATGTCCTTAATGAATACGTAGTCACTGCTCACCACAACTGTGGTTGGCTTGACCCACTGCGTTAGGTTAGCCGCCGTTAGGTTGAAGTACACTAGTGAGGAGTTATCGTTTGCTATATCCATTACGTAGTCCGTGCCTGGCGTCAAGTACCTCATATTGTACTTCATGTCCTCGCTTCCAAGCACCAGTATGTAGAGCGTGCATGGGCTTAACTTCCTGGAAAGTATGACTATCTTGGTTGAGGGGGATACGTCTATCTTACCCATGACAAGGGTCATTGAGGACTGCCTAGCTAGGAAAACCTCCCTACTAGCTGCGAGCTTCTCAGTTGAGGATGTTGATGAGTAGAGTGAGAGCAGAGCCATACCCAACGCTAGGACTGCCCCGACCATTATCAGCGCTCCTATGAGTTCGGCCTGGGCTCTCCTCCTAGCCTTCTTGCTGGGCATCTTGATCCTCACCGCACCCACCTCATGGTCTGCTGTAGAATGTTAGGCCAAGCCACTCAATCGCCATTATGAAGTCGCCGTCATCATACCCCACATTACCCTCGTGGTAGTATGTGTGGTAGCAGTCGTCATACGGATCCTGGAACATTATCCCTATGTGGTAGGTGTCGTTGGTGTTCGGCACGAGTAGCGATACCGTCATTGTGAAGAAGTTCTGGTTCGGTGGGAACGTATCCTCAAGCACTGAGAGCTCTTGGTAGTCATACTCTCTTGAGTTAACTATCTTACCCTCACTGTTTATCAAGTATATGCCGAACAACACCCTGTTTGAGAAGTCGACCTCTTGAATGTCGTCTCCTAGATTATCGTGGAAGTATATCCTTATGGTTACGGTCACCATAGCGTATTTGTTGCCTGGTATTAGGTACGCGGGGTTAGTTATGTTTACCCAGAAGGGTTTGACGGACCAGTCGTCCAGTAGCAGGCCTCTCTCAATCCCTATCGGCGTTATTATG
>JAMOVB010000064.1 GCA_027061705.1 Desulfurococcales archaeon | reverse complement strand
ATTACGACATAAGCAGGTACACTAAGGAAATACTATTCGATGAGAAGATAGGGGGAACCATACACCTCGCGTTAGGGGCCTCCTACCCGAGGACCGGAGGGAAGAACGTGTCAGCAATACACTGGGACATGGTTAAGGATATGAAGGACGGTAAGGTGTATGCTGACGGAGACCTGATATACGAGAAAGGGAAGTTCCTAGAGGATGTAATCTCATGAAGATAGGTATAGTGGATACCACCTTCGCTAGAGTGGATATGGGCTCCATAGCCGAGGAAACCATAAGGCAGGCGCTACCGGGCTGCGAGATCGTAAGGTACACCGTACCGGGAATTAAGGACGTGCCGGTAGCCGCTAAGAAGCTGATTGAGGAGGAGGGGTGTGACGGCGTAATAACGCTAGGGTGGGTTGGGAGAACCCTAACCGATAAGCTGTCATACGCCGTAGCAAGCATGGCTCTACAGCTCGTGCAACTTATGACCAACAAACACGTCATAGATGTCACCGTGCATGAGGACGAGAGTGAGGACCCGCAGGAACTCTACAACATAGCTGTTGATAGGGCCAGAAAGCACGCCGTGAACCTAATCACCCTCCTAACCAAGGGAGGCAGCGGCTTAACGCCCTATGCCGGGCGGGGGCTGAGGCAGGGTCGTGAAGACGTCGGACCGTTAAGGTAGGTGAGCACCGGGTCAGCTAGGCGCTCAACACCGGATGTTTAACAGACTTCGTAACATCCGAAAGTTTTTAAGCTTTCCTTCCTTAACCCATCTAAACATCAAAAGCCTTCATTTATAGCTGGCTAATCAAAATTATTTTATGGAGTCGCCAAGAATGTTAGGTGCTGGCGCAAGTGCTCACAAGGTATTCCGTTCCCGCAGGAGGTTGGGAGGTTGAGGACGGCAGTCGATATGCTTGTAGATGTGCTTTCCTCTATTGAGGTTATGAGTTACGATACGCTAACAGTTGTTAACAACCCCGCACTCAAAGGCTTCGGGGGTGATGGGGTCAGGCTGTACGTTAGCAGAGGCCCTCCCGGCGTAAGGGTTATTGATGAAACGTCCTTCCAGCTCGGCTTGGGCGAGGAGGAAGAGGGCTTATGGGTCGATATAGCGGGGCGCGAGGACTTCAGAGACCTTCTTGAGTACGCCTGCTCGATAATAATAAGGGACGTGAAGAAAGCCAACATGCTCATAGGCGGGACCCCCAAGCAGGTGGCGGCAGCCCACCACATCCTGGCACGGTTAAGGGAGATAAGCCCGGGTGCGGTGCCTAGAGTTGTCGTAGATGTTGGGGAGGGGGACGGCATCAACGCCGCCACATTCATGGCGTCGGCGATAGGTAATGACCTAACGCGTATGGTGGCAATAACGAATCTGGGCAGGATAAGTAAGTCGATGCACGTGCTCAGCGAGCTTGAGAGGGAGCGGGAGCTAAGCTGGTGTTTAAGCTCCTTAAGCAGGGCTTCAGAGGAGCTACTTAGGGACGGGGTTGAGGCAGGCATACTAACCACGGTGTGCTTCACGACGGTAAGCCCGGAGATATTCGACAGCTTTTCCGGATTCATAAGATTCGCTAGATTCGCTTCCTGGGGTCTCGAGTACAGGTCTAGAGGAGCTTACGGCTTCTTCGAGGGTCCAAAACATCTGACTACCCGCGAGCAGCTCGACCTAGCGGCAGGTGTTGAGGGCTGGCACGTGAATAAGGTTAGGGTGAGCAGGTCATCTGAGGCCGCTAGGATAGCGCTACTTGAGATAGGTGCGGGCGTGGCCAAGAAGTTCCTCGAGAATGCCGCCAAGTCGCTTGAGGGGCTGAGGAAGTCAAGCGTTGCAGGGTATATGAGGCTCTACAAGCTGGCACGCTACCTGAACGCCCTAATAAGGGATTTCGAGGTGAGGTGATTGGCGGTAGGTAGGAGGACGTACTTAGCAGTGGCGGTTGCCCTGTCCGCCTGGATAGCTGGCTACTCCTATGCTCTAGGAGCGTGCTCAACGCCGGCAGGCATAGCCGTTACGGGTGCCTTCATATCCTTCGTCATCGGCCATGCGGTCCTAGTTAGGACGGAGCGGAGGAGGGGGGCGGCGTACGCCATGACGTATGTTGCTTTTCTAGTGCTAACAATAATAGCTTTAACTAAGAGCATACAGCCGTCCGTTCAGTGGTCCTCAGAGTTCCTAGTGTTCTCAGTACTTAGCTCGGTATTCGCCGCGGCCTACGATGCCTTGGTGCACGGTAGTGACCGTGAGTTTGTGCCGCAACTCATATTCCTGTACGCCCTCCTAACGCCGCTATACGGCTTCAACACGTGGGTGTTCGTAGCGTTAACTGCTCTGGCAGCAGCGCTAGTATGCAGCCCTAAGTCGCTAGTGGGGTTCATGACGGCGCTGATATTCCTGACACTCCCCTTCGCCGGGCTGCCGGCAGTCACCTACAACATAAAGTCACTGCCGCACTTCATTATCCCCGGCGTTGCCGTAGCGAGCCCCCAGTACGTGATGGCCGTTATAATGACTTACGTCGGTGTTGCTGTGGCTGGAGGCATCTCAGGGCTCTTTGCCATGGCAATATGGAGGTCCTTAAGCAGCCCCACGAGCGCGGGTAGGGCGTTGCTTAACTCGTTGCTGACGCTCATACCGCCGGCGATATTCGTCACGATAGTTGCGGG
>JAMOVB010000063.1 GCA_027061705.1 Desulfurococcales archaeon | reverse complement strand
ACCTCCTCCTCGAGACGGCTAGGTCAACACCGCACGCCCTAACCATGGTCGCACCCCGTTATAGCCTGAGCTACCTTCCTAAAGCACCAGTTGAGGAGCGGTGTCTTAACCCGGAATATGGCCAGTAACCTTATTAGTAGGGGAGGCCTTGCCGGCGCCCCAGCGGCCTGCGGGTGCCCTCCCCCTCCCAGAGCCTTAGCTATCTCCCTAACGTTCACCTCCCTGCTCCTCAAGCTCAGCGAGCCCTCCCTACAGATCAGCGCTATATCCGCGTTGAACCTTGAGATAAGTAGGTTGCCTATGTAGGATGTTACGTGCTCCGACCTGGGCTTCAGGTAGTACGCTATCACGTACCTGCCGACCCTAGCGACCCTAGCCTCCCTAACCACCTTAGAGTATATCTTAAGCTCCCTATCCATCATCGCCTCCGCCGCCTTAACGACTTCCTCATCAACCAAGTTACTGCCTGAGGACGCGAGCTTACGGGCTACACGCTCGCGCCACCTGCCCCCCTCCTTAAGCCCGACGAACCTCGCTAGGAAGTTCCCCCGCCAGTCGCTGAACATCCAAAGGTCTATGGAGCAGGCTGCCGACACTATATCGTCAACCCCCTCACCCCTGGCTGGCAGGTACTTAGCGACGACGCCGGCACCGCAGGTTCCCCTATCAACCCACACCTCAGCCCCAGCACCTCTGACTGCCTTCAACCACGCCTCATCCCAGACGTGGTGGTCGAACCACCTAATCCTGCCGCCGCTCGACACTATCCTTGAGATCTCCCTAACCACCTTCTCGAGGGTGCCCTGGTTAACGCCTAAGTCAGCTATGTAGACCTCTGAGGAATTCGGGATCTTACATAGTACTGCGTGGAGCTGATGCGGCTGGGCGAAGAACACCCTGTCAACATCGCCTAATGTTTTAATCACAAGCGCCGCCGACGCAACCCCATCTAAGTCCGTATGCGTTACTATAGCCCTCAACCCGCGCCTGCCCAACCCTTGCTTCACCCATGGCCCTTCGAGGATATCAGCTCCGCTATCCTGTCGACTGACAGCTTGACCTGAGGCGGTAGCTCCGGAACCTCGACGCTTAGGAAGCCTCTTATTATTAAGGACCTAGCCTCCTCCTCGCTGAATCCCTTAGACATCAGGTACGTCAGCTGATCCTCGCTTATCTTGCCTATGGCCGCCTCATGCGTTAGCGTTGAGTCAGGGCTTCTTGAGATGAGCTCCGGCACGCTAACAACTCTCGACTTCCTGCCGAGTATTAGGCCCATACACTCTATATGCCCTCTGGACGGGCCTGCGAGGCCCACCAACCTAGCCCTAGCCACTACCTCCGACTCACCCCTAGCTAGGTTCCTCGACACTATCTCTGCTGAGGTGTTTGAGGCGGCGAGCTCCGCAGCCCCTCCAACGTCGTAGATCCCCCTACCCTCACCGGATATTACCGTGTATAGCGAGGTTGACGCCCCCCTACCTAAGCTCACGCGCGGGTACGTCTGGAGGGAGTGGACACCGCTGTATATCATGTAGTAGCTAACGAACCTGCCGCCCTCATCAACGGTTACGGCCGTCCTCGGCCTCACGACAGCGCCCCTAGACCACGCGTGGATCATGGCGAACGTGAGCTTAGCCCTCCTACCTATGAAGTACTCCGAAACACCTATGTGCAGCGCCTCAGCATGCAGCCCCGATATGCCGCACCCCGTCACTATATGCGCCTCCGCCCCGTCCCCCACATATATTATGTTGTGAAGCAACTGCGCCGTCATACCCCTAGTTATAAGCAAGCACGTGTATATCGGCGTCCTAACCCTAACTCCCGGGGGTACGTATATGAAGTACCCCTGCTCCTTCCCGTAGAGGTATGTTGTCGCTACGTACTTGTCCGTGTCCGGGCTTATGAGGCTCCACGCCAGCTCCTTAGCTATGCCGAGCTTCTTAAGCGCCTCTGAAGTCGGCATGACGACAACACCCTGCCTCCTTAAGCTCTCCACAAGCGCTGACGAGAGGTACGCCTCATTAACCTGTACGTAGCCTACCTTACTCATGAGCTCCGGCGTGAATCCAAGCCTCCGCGTGGCGTCCGCAACCCTCCTCTCGCTCAGCACCTCGGCAGGCTCAAGCCTCCTCGGGGAGAGGATGTCGTACCTGCTTAGATCCACGTCGGGGCCGTAGGGGGAGGGCTTCTTAAGCGCCTCCCTTAACGCCGCCTCGTCAAAGCGCCTGCGCTTAACCGCTTCCTCACCCGCCATCATGCCCACCCCCGAGTAGCCTGGCCGCCTCCTCAAACCCCCTCCTGAGCACTAGGGGGACGACCTCATCATGCATTCCCGAGTACACGAGCCTGCCGCCGTATATCAGATGCACTAGCGTCGTGGCCGGCCTAACCATGTTGAGCATGTGGGTTGAGTGTGTTACGAGCACTACGGCGACCCTCTCCCTTAACGCCAGCTTTATGGCGTCGTATATCCTGCCGACGCTCTCTATATCGACACCGCTATCAGGCTCGTCAAGCAACGCCACCTTAGGTCTTGTCATCAGCGTCAGGAACGTCTCAAGCCTCTTCCTCTCGCCGCCGCTCATCCCGGCGAAGAGGTCCCTACCTAAGAACTTATGTATGTCGAGCACCTTAGCGAGCTCCTCAGCGAAGGTCGGGTCTGTGTTGAA
>JAMOVB010000062.1 GCA_027061705.1 Desulfurococcales archaeon | reverse complement strand
GTACGTACAGCCCGGAACGCCGGTAACGATAACTTACTCAGTTAGCGATGACTCATGGGGTGTTGCCTCAACCTCAGCGATAGTTACGATAAACGGTGAGGAGGAGCACATTACTCCAATGCTTTACGGTGGCGCCTACATGCTGTCCTTCGCAGCACCTAAAACTACCGGGAAGATCACGGTAAAGATAATAGCTACGGACTTCTCCGGAAAGGTTAGTACCAAGACTCTGACAATACCCGTAACCACTGCCACAACGACCACGAAGACAACAACGACTAAAACCACAACGACGACAACATCGACAACCACAACAACTACAACAAAGCCTAAGGCAACTACAACCACAGTAACCACAATCACTACATACACATACACCTACACAGTCCCGCCGGTAACGCTAACTAAGCCTACAGTGTCAATACCCAGCGTAAGCCTGCCACCGACGACCGTCTCAGTGCCGCCGCCACCCAGCACGACGCCGCCGCCAGCAATATTAGTTGGCGGCGCTATAGCAGTCGCAATAACTATAATCCTGATAATCCTAGCAAGCCGTAGTAGGGGTAAGTAAAGTTCTCTAATTACATAAACCTCTCTTTTTAAGTCACTATCTCGTGAGGCACTTCCACGGTTACCTAATATGTAGTGCTAAGTTACATACTTGGGTACCATAACTTTGTTCTAAATTATATCTGCACAACACTTTATACACAAATACACACGGTATTCCTCGAGGTACAAAAAGCAATGAACAGATCCAGAATGTTCAGCCTGGTGTCGCTCGCGCTGCTACTCGCCTCCATAGGCGCTGTAGCCGCGATGTGGACATCCACGCTGCGAGTGAATGTGGCGGTACAGACTGGAGACGTCAGCGTGGCATGGGTTAAGTGGAGCTGCAGCGACAAGGGTCCAGACCCGCAGATCCCTGGCAGCAAGTACAGCAACACTGAGGGTAAGAACGTCGCTAGCTGTATCATAACGCCTGAAGTTACTGACAGCCACGGCAACGTGCTGAAGCTGAACGTCACAATACACAATGCCTACCCCGGCTACCACGTGGTAGTCTACATGACTGTCAAGAACATCGGCACCATACCGGTCAAGCTATACACGTCATCGCTAACCGGCGGCTCACCGGGTGCTGTAACTGCCCAGCTAATCAAACCTGCCGACACCCAGATAGACGCTGGCAATACCTCACAGTATCAGCTAGTGATCAACGTAGAGGACGGCGCAACCCAGAACTCAACCTACACGTTCCAGCTGACTCTAGTGTTCGCACAGTGGAACGAAGTAAGCGGACCTTAAGCGGGCTGAGGCACCAAGCTGAGCACAGGCTATCATGAGGCGGTAAGGATGGTTTTTCATAACCTGAAGCGATGGCCGGAGAACCGGCTCAGTACGAAGCACACGCGTATAGAGTGTGAATCGAAATGAGCGCAATACACGTAATGAAACCCGTGATATACGCGGCCCTGCTGACCGCGATAGTAGTGGGAGCTATGGCCATGTGGTCGGCCAAGCTCGGCACTAACGTGACCGTGCAGACCGGAACGATGATACTGGCCTTCAAAGGCAACTCGGTGAACGTTCAGGATCCCTGTGGCGTGAGGAGCAACGACTATAACGCGACACTCGGCAGTGACGGGTCACTCAACATAACGCGGCTGGATAAGGATGTGGCGTGCACGTCGGCCGTACTGCTGGACAAGAACGGTGACGGGTACTACGACACGATGAACGTGACGATACACAACGCCTACCCATGGTACTACTCACACATATCATTCATAGTGTACAACCCCGGCACCGTACCGCTAAAGATATGGAAGGTCGTGATAGACGGTCACACAATCTACGCTAGGAGCGAGGGTAACGGTGTGCCGCTAGATCTCAACGGCGACGGCAAGCCTGACGTGATGGTGTGGTGGGGAGACAACTTCGGGTCACAGCTAGACCATAACGGTAAGGCCGACATAAGCCTGTACATAGTGGTGCTAGAGACGGCTCCGCAGCACTCAACCCTAACGTTCCAGATAGAGATGTACGGTGTGCAGTGGAACGGGTACAACGCAGTAGTGCCCTCAGGATCTCCAAGGGCATAACGCAGTGGCCTGGTCAGCAGGACATACAAACCACGGAGTTTTTATATAAAGAACGTAGAGTCCCCTTTAAAGTCAGCTCTGTTATCATTATAAGTACTCTGCAACCTGGCTAACTATATGAAGTATGACTTAACAATTAATAATTTAAACTTATATACTCTTAAACACTTTTGAAAAGGGGAAGAGTGTGGGTGTGAGACGCTACGGAGGAAGCTGGGTGATTGCCGGCGTCATGCTCGTCATCGTTGCGTACGTACTGCCGGTTGCTGTAAGCTTAGGTGGTATGAGTGCCTATGTAGTTCCAGCGGCTCTATACACGTTGGCTGCACCGCTACTATACGTTGGTGCTAGGGGTTTTGGCGGGGTTAGGCGTGAGGCTGTGCTTCCTTTGCTACCTGTGTTAATAGTGATGAGGATAGTGACCGATGTAATTGCGGGGGCGTATCAGGGATTTGGGGTTAACTTACTGAGCGTGTCATCGTTAAACGTAGTAATTAACCTCATCAGGCTGGCACCACTGATCGTGTCGCTTGAGCTCCTTAGAGTTACGCTGGTCGCTAGGTCGATTCACTCTAGTAGAGTGGGTCTACGGATACTAGGAGTGTTTGCCATGATGACGGTACTCTACACATCGCCCGCGCTCTTAACGACGTTAGTGAGCATAGGTAATGCGGGCTCAGCAATAGCGCTCTTGACGAGTAACGTGTTCCCTACTGCAATGTACAACATAGTGCTCACGGTCTTAGCCCTATCAGGCGGCGCTACGGCAGCGATACCCTACGCCTACGTCGTCAAGGCCTACGTATACGCAACACCCTACCTCCCCGTGCTCAAGGGGTTACTCAGGCCGGTGCTTTACGCTGCAGTAACGATACTACAGCTCTCCATAATTGCTACGGTTACAGGGAAGTCCTCCGTTAGGGAGGAGTTAAGGTCTAGGCTAAGCATGTTGAGAAGAAGGATGAAATTCAGGAGGGTGTTTAACGGTGTGTCAATAGGTGTTGGGTTAGTTGCGTTCGCCATAATATTCACGCTAATAATTAGCGGTGCCAGGTTATTCGTAGTGGTTAGCGGTAGCATGATTCCAACGCTCAACATAGGTGACGTAGCAGTCGTCACACCTACTAAGACAGTCAACGTAGGTACGATAGCGGTTTACGCAGGACCTTCCGCACCCGTGATACATAGGGTTATAAGAGTCATTAACGAGCCCAACGGGTCGAGGCTGTACGTCTTTAAAGGCGATAATAATGCCGCGCCTGACCCAGGACTGGTAAAGGAGAGTCAAATAATAGGTAGGTACGCGTTCAAAATACCGTACGCCGGCCTACCCGTGCTGTACCTATCGAGAATTACGGGAGGGTATAAGGCCGCAGTTAAGGTTGTGCTCACACTCGCGCTCTTCCTCTACGCTCTCGTACTGTTCAAGGAGGTGATCAGCATTGATAAATTCAGGCAGTAGGAAACTATACACAGCACTACTGCTGGCATCCATAGCGGTGCTGGCTGTATCGTCATGGGCGTTGATAACTTCATATAGAGTTAACGCCACCACCGTCGAGACGCACTACATCTACAGAATAGGGTATAGTGTAAGGCTCACATACGAGGCTAAGGTCACTCCCTCCATACTCTACGGGAACAACACCGTCGTAAAGGAAGGAACGCCGCTCTACATAAAACTCCTTAAAGGGATTAATGTAAGCCTTAGGTACACGTTCACACCGTCAGCGCAGGACGCAAACATAACGCTGAGAGCCTCACCAGCACTAATGCTCAAGGGTGCGGGCTGGTCAAAGACAATACCGTACGGCAAGGTATACACTCTACGGCTAGCTAACGGAGGCTCGGCGGGACTGAAAATCAACATAGACTTCAGCAGGTCCCTCAAACTGATAAGAAGTATCGAGTCCGAAATAGGGGTTAGAGGTACAAACCATACGATAGTGCTCTATGTACCTACTAAAGTAAGAATCCGCATCGCAGGAATTAACACCAGCCGGGAATTAACACCTTCACTCATGCTCAAGCTAGGCGGTGATGGCAGGGTATATGTAAGTAAAACTCAAGGATCGGGGGTAATAGCTGACGCATACAGTGTGGTTAAACATAATAAGATAAGCCTAGCAGGCCTATCACTACCTGTTAGACTTGTGAGAACAACATCAACGTTCGCTACGATAGCCTCAGCCCTCATGGCTACGGCATGCCTAATAGTTCTCCAGAAAGGTAGGAAATCAAGAAAGGACCCGCTTGAAAGCTTCAAAGGCAAGATCATAAAAGGAGAACTAACGCATAGGTCCTCACCACAGATAAGGCTACTGAGCCTAAAGGAGCTCATAGACCTAGCTAACGCCAGAGGTAAGGACTTAATAATTGCTGAGAACGGTAAGAGCAGAAAATACTACATAGTCGACATAGATGCAATATACTATTACGAGCAGAGCGGCGGGGGCGAAGATACCGGCAATAGAGGAAATTCAAATAGAGATACACGATTAAGTAAGGATGGGTAACAACTCAAGTTCCTGTGTGATTTCCCTTAATGCTAATGGTGATGAGAATTGAATCCAAACCATAGGTTTGGAGCCGGGGGCGGGATTCGAACCCGCGGGAATAGCGGGTAACCGTCGGGCGCTTGCCGAACCCACTGCAGCCCGCCGCCTTAGACCACTCGGCCACCCCGGCCCAATTACTGCTTTATTTACTTAGGCTATAAAGTTTAATTCTCAATCACCGTAGGTAGAGGGGTGGTTAGTGTGGTCTATGATAGAGCGGCCCTAGCCCGCGTGTTGAAGGGGCTTAGAGAGCATGGTGTTGATGGCGTGATAATAGGGAGCACAGTCTACGCATTAAGGCTGGGTTTTAAGGAATTTGAAGACGATGTTGACCTATTCACTACCACAGTATCGCCTAGCTTTGACGAGGACGTCGTGGCTGAGGCAGCCGATGCGCTTAATTGCATGGTGTGCCAGCACGGTTGGGGAGGCCCCCAGCTTAGATGTCCAGTAGGGTGTGAGGAGGTTACAGTTGAGCTGCACGAGAATATCTATGACTTCTACGTCCCTGAGGAAATGCTCAACGATGCTGAAACAGTTAAGGTATGCGGCACGCCTCTGAGATTGCTTCGGATTGAGGATTACCTAGTCCTTAAGGCTAAGGCCGGGAGGGAGAAGGATCTAGAGGATCTAAGGTATCTTTCCGATATAATCAGAAAGGGTAAGCTGAGAATTAATACTAAGTTAATCATAAGCAGGCTAGCGCTGTTCGACGAGTGCGACTCCAGACTAATCATTAAGAGACTAAGGGCATGTGGCGTGATTAAGTAGGGCGATTAAGGCGAGATAGCGCCGTAGGTTTGAGGCTCTTACCTCCCTATCCTCTTTCTCTTAGGCCTTAGATCCTTGCTACCGCATCTCCTGCACTTCGTAGCTCCGGGAGGGTTCAGGGCACCGCACCTACGGCACACCATCTTATTAAGGACTCTCTCCTCAACTATCTTCAGTAGCTCCGGATCCGTTATAGGCATACCACACACCCCCAAGGCACTCCCTTCCGCAGGCTTAAAAACGTTGACCTGCATAGCCTTGGGCGGATTGAGGACACGAAAGGTTTAAAGGTTACATCCCGAGTGTGGTTAGTGAAAGCTAAGTAGGGTAGCGAGTTGATAGAAAGTGAAGATACCATTAGATCATGTGTGCGTGCGGACTGGAGTGCTGTGCCCGCGATGCCGTAGGCTAGTTGAAAGTGGTGAGGTCGAGCCGTTTGAGGTAGACGTGATGAGAGAACTTCTTAACCTAGAGGGCAAAGGCGACTTCAAGTTCCTTAAGGATGCTGAATACGTGAAAGCGATTAGAACTAGGGATATGCTTGTTTTAGTGATAGATATTAAGGACACCAACATACACCCGCGCCTCCTGGGTAGGTTAGGTAGGATACTAAGCAGTAAGCTTAAGGTTAAGGTTAGGGTGGTTAATAGGGCGCATGGTGACTTAAGGGAGATTGCGAGACAGTTAGTGTATCCAGCACGAGTAATAGGTGTCAACACTCTCTGGCTCCCGGACGGCACCGTAGAGCATATTGTCAGGATACCGCGATCAGATAGCAGATACCTACCTTCAAATGTCGCGGTGCTTGAGGATCTCTTATCTAAGATAACGGGCATGAATGTGAGGATTAGGACTGGGATATAGTTCTAATATGCGCTTAACAGGTTGCAATACTAGCTAAGCTGTCAGTCGCTGAACTATACCTCTAAACCGTCTCTTAGAATCTCCCTCAGAACTACTGTTGCGTATGATGCTGGCTTTAGCTCGAAATTAAGCAGTAGCTCATCCTCATTAAGCTTCGCTTTAAGCGATCTAACGTAGGTATAGGTATCCCTGACGCCACGCTTCAAATACTTAAGGGCTGAGGAAACGGGTTTAAATCCATGTTCCTTCATTACCGACACTACGTACGCGCTACACTCATCGCTCTTGACTACGTTATGGTGGGGGAGCGGGAAGACTTCACACTTACTGATGAGCTCGTCTAGACCGCCATTCATAGCTATTGCCTTACTTAACGCCATGTTAAACAGGTACGACTGATAAGCTTCAATGAAGAATCTTATGAGCCATGAGCCAACAGACATTAACGCTCTACGATAGGAAGATCCTCTAATCAACTCTTTAAGAACCCTTCGCTCTGCAGCGAAGCTCCGTGGGAACTCTCTAAGCGCCTCACGCCATAAGCCCCTGGCGTACAGCTTACGCGCCCTGAGAACTTTAGGGCTTTCTGAGCCGACCTCAGAGGGTAGTAGTAGCCTATCTACGGCCTTACGGTAGTCACCTGACACTAGAGCCTCCCCTATAAGGTGAGATACGGGCCTCCTACTACCAAATCTTTGGTAACCGTAGAAGTTAGGGAAGGGCTTTCTCCTGAGTACATCTAAGCATCTGCGAATGCCCTTAACTTCAGCATCCTTGCAGTTAATGTTAACCATGAATAAATTCCCCTCTAACTCACCGCGTTTAATCATCTCCCCAACCACGCCTGCGTATGATACCCTAACGGCCCCATCTAGGAGAACGTAACTGCACTTGAGAGTTGCTTCCGGTCTACACTTCACTGTAATGAATTGGCAGGTGAACGCGTTGGAATCTTTAAGCCCAGCGTAACCAACCCTCAGCTTGAGTACCCTTTCCAAGGCCTTCACAGCTCGGTGAGTAGGTACGCCAACCTTGCACATTACGTACCTAACGGCCTCTCTCCTCACGCACTTATACTCATCCTTACACGCCCCCGCCCACCGCTCCGGAATTGCTAGTGAGCCGTCCGCGCCAACTTCAATAACTTTGAAGGTGCTTGGCGATACCCTTAACTTAAGCCCACTGACGTAAGCTTCGGGGCGGGCATAGACAGTCATTCCTACGGCCTTATCCAACGCAGACTTAGAAGGTTCAAACACCATTTTGATCGCCTCGAGGAACATCTAAAGTAGCTTTAGATGGCCTGTTATCTTGTCTATAACGTCTTCGGGCGCCGGGCCTATGGCTATAGCGGTTAGAGTGCCTTCAGGTAACTCCGTTCTTCCGGCATCTCTTATTAGGGCCCGCGGTAATGCAGCTCTGGTAGCGTCGGTAAAGTACCTAATTAATTCCTTCTCGCCCCCGCCCCTAAGTACGACTTTCTTCTGGCCCTCCGCCCACCAAGCGCTGAACCACTCTCTAAACTCCTTATAAGCGTGGAAGGCGGCTGTCACTGAGGCGTGTGCTACTTGGGTCGCTAGCTTACCCTTACTCATCCTAATATCGGTTCTCACTACTATTACTTGCTTGTACATAGTAGTTCCCAAAGCCTTCCCGCTCTAGAGGGTAATTAATGCGCGCCGCTCTTCTCAACTAGCGACTCAAGCTTCCGTAAAGCATCCTTAAGAAGCGTTAATCTGCTTTCCTCTATGCACGTGCTGTAACACTTCGCGTCAAGAATGTTATTAACTAAGCATCTTTCCCTACATTGCGGCCTATAAACTCTGTGGTCGATGTCTACTATGAAAATCTTCCTAGCAGGATCTAAGGTCTTCACCCTCAGTACGTGATGTAGGCCTGCGTTACTTAGAAGCCTGCTAACATAGTGATACTCGTTAACGCCAAATACGAAGAAACCCATTCTCCTCAAACCGGTTATTAAGCGCTTAGCAACCTCACTTTCTGAGGATTGCATACTTCTTCACCGGCAACCTCAGCGATCTGAAGACACACCTAACGATATCAACCAACGCCTCATTACTAATGATTTTGAACCTAACCTTTAGCTTCCTGTAAACGGCCTCCGCAAGGAGGGAACCGCCGGGGTCATAGACCTTGACAATACCTTTCACATGTTTCCTAGGGTTCAGGCAGAGTTCTAGCGCAATGACGAAGGCGTTGTCCGGAACCTTAACTTCCTTAATAGATGCTGATCCCCTGGAGTAGAGGGGCTTTACTCTCTTCTCGCTAATTACCTCGTACTTAAGCGGCCTGCACTCGCTATCCACTACCTTGAAAAGGGCTCTTCTCTTATGCTTTCCGGAGCGGCTTACGCTACTCTCCTCCAGCACCCTCACAAGCCCCACTTAATTCACCTCTCACTATAGTTAGGAAGCCTACGCCATGAGCATAAGTGATAGACCTAACCTCAGCACGGCCGCCTACCAACATGTTGATCAGCTCTGTCTTAATCCTTTTAACGAGCTTGCCTTCACCATCATACATGCTTAGTTCAAGAACCCCTGCTTTGCAATCATAATGTATCAGTGCCGTCACGCCATCGCAGCACCCGCCCACAAACACCTCCCTCACCTCTAGTTTAGGCTTGACAGTATTAGACCTTTGGATGGCGTAGAAAACCATTTTAAATCTGAGCGCGCGGAAGGTCTTGTGGGTTAAATATTGGAGGGAAGTTCAGTCCCGGTATCCGGGTGTGATTGAATGACACGTTACAGAAGATATTCTAATCCTTACAGCATCGATGTCCAGCGCTACAGCATATACCATAGGGAGGCATCACATAGGCATAGGAGAAACCTTCAGGTAGGCGACGAGGTTAACTTAACGATAGATGATATGGATAACCAAGGATGCGGCATAGCTAGGTACCACGGCTTGATGATAGTTGTGCCAAAGGCGGTACCCGGCGAGAGGGTTCGAGTTAGGATAATTAAGGTCGATAAAGGCGTGGCGCACGCCACAGTCATCAAAAGAATTGCCGAGCCTAAGAGGTGATTAGCGCACTTCTTTTTACTTATATCCCGAGCGAAAACATTAACTTAGGTGGTAAAACTGTCCGTATCATCAAGTTCGCAGAAGGTTTTGGCAGAGCTTCTATGGGCTGAGAAGTACAGACCAAGGAGTCTTAAGGAGATAGTGAATCAGGAGGAAATAGTTAAGAGGCTTGAGCTATTCGTTAAAGAGAAAAACATGCCTCACTTACTCTTCGCCGGGCCACCAGGCACTGGGAAAACCACCGCGGCACATGCCCTAGCGCATGACCTCTACGGCGAGGACTATAGGATGTACATGCTTGAGCTTAATGCTTCCGATGAAAGAGGTATAGACGTGATTAGAACTAAGGTTAAGGAGTTTGCTAGGAGTAAATTGCCTGTTAAGATCCCATTCAAGATAATATTACTTGACGAGGCAGACAACATGACCGCCGACGCCCAGCAAGCTCTGAGAAGACTTATGGAGATGTATGTTGAGGTAACGCGCTTCATACTGATAGCAAACTACCCAAGTAAGATAATTGAACCCATACAGTCGAGGTGCGCCGTATTCAGATTCGTCCCTCTAAAAAAGGAAGATGTGATAGCGAGGCTTGGATGGATATGTCAGCAGGAGGGGGTTAAGTGCCATGAGGACGCTCTGGAAGCGATATATGAGATTTCGGAAGGTGATATGAGGAGATCTATAAACATACTTCAATCTACCGCAGCGTTAGGTGAGGTAACGGTTGCAAACGTTTACAAGGTTGTAGGGCTAGCTCACCCGAGAGAGGTTAGGGAGATGATAAGCACAGCGCTGAAGGGCAACTTCCTCAAGGCTAGGGACATGCTCCGCAACCTTATGGCTAAATACGGGCTTTCAGGAACGGACATAGTCAAGCAGATGCATAGAGAGATATTCGGCACGAGCCTTAACATACCTGAGCAGCTCAGGGTGGAGATTGCTGACTACATAGGTGAGGTGCAGTTCAGAATGGTTGAGGGGGCAGACGATGAGATACAGCTGAACGCCCTACTAGCTAGGATAGCGCTTCTTGGCAAGCAGTCCCTAGGGCGTGGCCGCTCCTAGCCCTCAGGTATGGTAAGGTAGGTAATCATGAGACGCCTGCCGTGGGTGATTAAATATAGGCCGAAGCGCGTTGAGGACGTCGTTAACCAGAGCGAGGCTAAGGCGGTTGCCGTAAGATGGATTAAGAGTTGGGTCGCAGGGAAGCCAATAAAGAAGGCGGCACTGTTCAACGGACCTCCGGGATGCGGCAAGACATCACTAGTGGAGGCGCTGGCTAATGAGTACGGTTACGAGCTTGTTGAAATGAACGCTAGTGATTA
>JAMOVB010000061.1 GCA_027061705.1 Desulfurococcales archaeon | reverse complement strand
GGGATTCCAAGCTCATTAAGCCTTGAAGCTAAGGCTTTAGCAACGCTTGTCTTTCCGGCACCGTCTATACCTTCGATGACTATGAACCTACCTCGCTTCACAGCCTA
This sequence comes from Desulfurococcales archaeon, assembly GCA_027061705.1. Taxonomy (GTDB): domain Archaea; phylum Thermoproteota; class Thermoprotei_A; order Sulfolobales; family NBVN01; genus WAOL01. The sequence continues at coordinate 10,615 of JAMOVB010000061.1, read as the reverse complement.
TCACCCATGATAATTAACTCGCCCCCATCCCCACTTATGCAAGCTACCTTTTCGTTAAACTTCTTAAGCAACTCTAGGAGCTTCTCATAATCGCTACTGACGACCTGATAGAGGGGTATATCGGAAATCACTGCGCCGACCGCAGTGACCGAGTCAGCCTTAGTCACTATGATTGCCTTAGGACCCTTCCCATACTTCTTTAGAGCGTATATTAAGTAGGACCCGACCGTGCTACCTACTCCGTAAGGCATTATGACAACGCGGCCACTTACTCTAACTCCCTTAATCAGCCCTTCCTCAGCCTTCACATCCCCGAGTAGCGAGACCGGTTCAGTAATGACCGCTAATTTACCGCATATTCTAGTTTCGACGGTGTCGGAGGGAGTGTAGAGGGGTTTAAGCCTTACTCTAAGGTTAGACCCGCTCATACCTGGAAACACCTCACCTCAGACTTGTTAGGAGGTACGCGTTAACACCTGCCAGCTTGGGCATATAGTGAAGTGCCTTGGCGGAATCCGTGCACACGGAATTAACGCCTATCTCATTAAGCCTAGTAACTACAGGACACACGTTCTTGAGTATCTTAACACGAGAGTCGCCGAGGGCCCCAACCCTCTTAAGCATTGAGTCGCTGACAAAGTCTCCGGTAATTATCCAGCACTCGCGCGCGCGTACCTTCCCAGAGCGAATAACTGAGACCGCTCTAGCCACGATCTCCGGTAATTCGTTTGGCGATAGGTGCGGGCACCCGGCTACCAGCAGATCGGCAGTGGAGCACTCATGATCCTTGATGAATTCCCTAATGTTACGCTCTTCCAAGCTAACCCTCTCGAGCGATTCCGGGATTAGGCATTTGAGGTGTTTTAAATCCGGCGAGATACCGTCTATCAGCATTAACGGCTGATGCGAGCTAGCGCCAAAACCGGCTAGCATAGCTCTAACCCAGTCTTCAGGTATGCCTTTAGGTACGCCCCTAACTAGGGGGGTTTGCGTCGGGTTCAACCTTCCTATGAGGTATCCTATGACGGCTGCCTCAACGTAGTTAGAAGGCTTGGGAACGTTGACAATATAGTCTGGCACTCTCCTATCCCTTAAATGCATCCCATAATTTGGTGCCCTACCGATCAAAGCCTCCAGCAACGCTATGGGGCCACCCTCGCGATTAGTCATAGCGCCTACCACGCTATTGGCGTATAGTACGGCATTACTTTCAGCCCAAGCAAGGTGCTCGCCTAAACCAGGCCTTCTCACATAATACGGCGCGCAGGTGAAGGCAGTAGCTCCAAGCTTTCTTAAAGATTCAATTATGCGGCGTTGCTTAGCTACGATCACGTCGTTGAATGCCCTTCCCTCAAAGGTAGTGTCTACTGCAGCATAGGGATTTGCCGTAGTGTACACTCTGAATCTAGCGTTACCTTCTGCCACATCCTCTATAAAGGAGAGGCCTGCATCACCTATGTTGAATATTGATATTCCTGAAACATGTGCATGCGATATCTTGACTAAGCGGTCGGCACCCATAAGCTCGCCGTACCTCACCACGGCTTTTATCGCCCTCTCAATAATATCGCCGAACTCGCCGTTCCACATCATTTCCTCTTCACGACTTAGGTACATGGTCCATGCACCCGCGGCCTAATGAACTTCTGCCGCTCATGAATGGGTGCGGTTGCATCTATCCCTACCTTACTGACTATGCCCTCAGGAGCTGTTGGATCAAGCGTAGAGCCGCGCGCGTTGTGTATCACTACTAAATCACGATCTGCTCTGAAGCGCGTTGCTATAGCCCACTCCACATCCAGCGGGTTATCAACGTCTATATCAGGGTCAACAACAACTACGTGCTTTAAGCTTGGATGCGCGGCAAACGCCGCCATGATTGCCGTCTTGGCATCGCCGTCGTTATTCTTCTCAATAGCAACCACCGCGTGAAGCCATCCACCACCTCCTGGCGTTAGCCTAACCTTAACAACTTTCGGTACGGATCTCCTTAAGTAATCCCACATTAACGCCTCCCTCGGGAAACCCATTAGTATACGGTGCTCCAGCCCTCCAGGAAGTAATACATGGAAGTATGGTTGATGAACAGTGTTTACATATATAGATTCTACCTTAAGTAGAGGCTGTTTCCTCTTCTTATCAAAGAGATTAAGAAGGTCGACAAAAGGACCTTCATCAACGAGCTCGTTGGTTAGCCTACCCTCTAAAACAACAGACGCTGCCGCATCCACGGGTAATCCATACTTAGGGGTAAACACCAGCTCGAGAGGTCTGCCTGCCAGGTTTTTGAATAGGGATAGCTCAAAGACGCCGTACGGAAGCGATATCGATGCTGAAAGAAGAGTGACCGGCGACGCCCCAATCATTACGGCAACAGGGGTTTCCTTACCTTTGAGGCTATTCTCCCTGTATATTCTGTATAGGTGGCGAGGGACTAAACGTATGGCGAAGCCGTTGCTTCCATAGAGCATGAGTCTATGTACGGATGCGTTATACGCTTCGGCATTAGGAAGCTTCGCAATAACTATTGATGTCGTTACGTATCTGCCGCCGTCGCCTTCGTAAAACTTTATTGAAGGTAGCTCATCCGCCTTCATATCAGTAGCCCTGAAGAACTCACTAAAATCTCTTTCAATAAACCATCCAACCTCAGGAGGTTCCTTAAGCAATTTTTCATAAGCCTCCTCATCGCTTGAGGCGCTAAGCAACTTGAATAACGTGCCTCTCGACGCTATTAGAGGCCCGACGCATGTCAATGGCGAACCTACAACCTTAAACACCAGCGTACTTCCTGAGGCTTCAGCATCCTTCAAGTATGCCGTGGGTTCGCAGTACGGTGAGAGCTCCCTCTCAATACGCCTTACCTTACCTTCACTTTCCAACGATGCGACGAGCTGCGCTACGGATGACATCTTAACACCCTACAACTATCTTCATAATCTTCAGACAACCTAACCCTACTAAACATTAGTCCTAATACCTTCCCCGCGTATGGCGTTAGGATTTTGAGAACCATTGTACTGGGGTCAAAGTCCTCAACAACACCTAATCCAACGTCGTTTAGATTTTCGTCAAGCAGTGATACTAAATACCCTTTCAAATCCGCCGGTTTAATTATGTTAACAATTAGTTTAGAGTCGCCAACCTCACAGAGCTGAGTAGCTTGAACTCTGCAATCCTCCCTAACAATTATATTAAGGCATTGACCGTAGAGTGTTGCCTTAACTGCGCACTGCAGTAGATCATTTGGGAGAGCGTTGCAGAGACGCCTTACCTCCTCCATGCCTACCTCGGCACCGGAAAGTATAGACGATCCGATTACGCTCACCTCATTTAAGCTTACGTGCCTAACCTTGGCAGTGCTGAAATACCTCCTATAGGCGTCCTTCCTAAGACTCCTACGCTCTTCACGACTCCTCTCCCTAACCTTCACCGGAGGGGGAGCGTAGGTAACTTTAGCCAGCTTTCCGAACGAATTTCTAATCACTTCATAAAGCCTCCTATCGAGCACAACTATATGGGAGGGCCTGCTCCACCTAGCGAGCGATGCCTTAAAGTCTAGGGCCTGCCTAGACCCGACCCAGCCATCCGTGTTGATTACTATGGCGCCGCACCCGCTTCTCTCAGCAGTAAGAAGTGTATCTAGTAAGGCTCCAAGCAGCTGATGCTGGCAGTGTGTAGGCGATATACAGCCAACGAATCTAACGGTCTCGAACATAATCTCCCTCTGCCATATGAAGGGCTTAGTAGGTCTTGCGAGCGCCACAACCGTCGGCACTGCCACATCCTCCTGCCCTATGTCTGCCTCCACTAGGCACACGTCAGTACCCTCGCGGAGTAACCAATTAGCTAGGAAAGCGGCGAACGTCGTCTTGCCTGACTCGACAGGCCCTAGGATGAGGATCTTCTTAGGCATCACGGCGTCTGCCGCTATACCCCTAACTACCTCCACCCAAGCGTCGATGACTTCCTCCCCCTCGCTCGGCCTCTCTACCGAGGCATCACTACCTAAGGTAATCTTAAGCGATGAATTACTTAGTGCCTTCAGAGCATAGCTCCTGAACCTATGTATTACTGCTGACTCACCCTTCCTGAGTATGGCGCCGACCAGCAGTACCTCGCCTTCGATGACTTCAACGCGTGCTGGCCCAACAATCCTTAGCACTTCGCCCTCTTTTAAGGCAATGCTAGCCTCCATAAAACACCCCCCTTATTTAAGGCGGCGGTTGAAGTTAATTATGCTTGCCTAGGCTGAACTTATGTAGGAGAGCTACTTGAGCAGAGATAATGCTAAGGCAGACTTGAAGATAGCGTGTAGCGAAATGAGGCGGGCGCTACGTGATGTACTAAATAGAGTAAGGCTGAAGAAAAGCTTGGGTCAGAACTTCATGAGGTCCTGCAGGCTAGGAGCGCTTTTCCTAAAGCACGTGGCTCCCTTCAAGCCTAGGAGTGTTTTGGAGGTGGGTGCGGGGGTTGGACTGCTAACGTTCTTTCTAGCATTAACAGGAGCTAAGGTACTTGCCGTTGAGCTCGACCCCAGATTGACTGCACTACTTCGGAAAAACGTTAGCACGCTCCCAAACGTCTTCCCGCTAGAGGCCGACGGGCTATTCATTGTTGAGACAGCAGCCGTTAGAGCTGATGGAATAGCATCCAACACACCCTATAACATATCCGGCCCCCTGATAGCCGCTTTCGTAAAGTCACGTATGGACTGGGCGGTACTAACGCTGCAGGAGGAGGTAGCGCTTAAGCTGGCTGCGAAACCCGGTAGCAGAAACTACGGCAAGATATCGGCATTAACGCAGATTTTCTGTAAGGTCAAGATATGTGAGAAAATCTCTCCAAAGGAGTTCATTCCAAAGCCCGACGTTAATTCACGCATGGTTATTCTGACCAGGAAAAGAAGCTGGCATCCAACGTACGCTGATTTGGAGAGGTTCCTTAAATGCATGTTTAGCCAGCGAAGAAAGCTGGCGTATAAGGTGGTCGAGAGATGCGCCTGTTTAATCTGGGGAAGTGTTAGCAGGAATGAGCTCAGGCGCTTGAGAGGTTGCGGGAAACGCGTGTATGAGCTGAGTCCTGATGAAATATTAAGTATTTACATTAACTCGCTAAATACGGCATCAGGGACTACTGCTTGAGCCCTCGGGTTGCGGAGCTATTATTACTATGGCCTTCCCCGTCACTAAAGCCCTTACAAGCTTCACCCTACCACTCTCAAGCAACCTCCATACAGTCCCTCGTGACACCCCCATTATCTTCGCAGCCTCACTTTGCGACTTCTTCTCCAAGTACACTAAGCGCAATGCCTCAAGTTCGTCAGGGAGTATTTCCTCAAACTCCATTCCGGGGGGTACCGAAGGTGCAGGTACGTATGAGAAGCTTCTGAATGGTGCATGTATGAATCTAGGCTTAGGGATCCTGCCCCGCCCAAGCCACCTACGCCACCTCCACGGAGGACCGCCTGGCATACTGAAGCACACCTCAACGGCATTAGTAAGCTACGGTGCCGCCACCCCTCCGCAACTACCTAACGACTAGCGTGCCGTCCCTCAAAGCTATATTCACCGCGGCGTTAATATCGGCATCCCCTTCACCAACCATCCTTTTTAACACGGGAAGAGGTTTTGAGGAGGTTCCATTTTCGTCCACAGCATATACCTTACAGCCCGACTTAAGTAGAAGCTCAATTAGCTCCTCAAGAACCTCATCGTATAAGCTTGACTCAGGTATCCCAACCTTAACTATGACTTCCCTCACACCCCCTAATTCATTGCGAATATTCCTAATCTTTAAAGTGAGCAGCTCCGGCGATCTAACCTTACCTTTATCAATTATCGTACCCCCCACAATAGCTACATACGCTATCTGAGAACCTATGTCGATACCCACGAGCAGTACGTTCTCCTGCCTAACGCCCGCTACTTCGTAGGCAACACGCGTAACGTCCTCAGAACTGCTAACTAGGTATGCTGCTTGAGCGTCGACCTTAAACATCTCAAGGCACTCATCATCTATAATAACTATATCGGCACTGACGACCTTATCATGCGCCCTAGGGACCGTGTACACTATTCTAAGCCTTTCCGCCACCTCACGGAAGCTACGCATTAGGCGGGGGTCACATAACGCCACAGCTATGCTAGTCTTACGCTTTCCCACGTCCCTAGGACCCACCTAGCTATGCATTTATTTTTCGGAGTAATAATACTTACCTGAGAAGCCGTGGCGGGGATTCTAATAAGAGACATTGTCAAAGGCGTTACAGTACTGTACGGTGAGGCAGGGTGCGGGAAGACTAACCTTGCCTTAAGGTTAATGAGCGAGCTATGCGATAGTTCTGAAGCAGGACGCTGCTATTTCATAAGCACTGAAGGGCCCCAGTACCTCCACCTTCTAAACCGTTACAGGTTAGGCGACGAGTGCCTATTCGCAACTGCTGTAAGTAGCGAGCACCTCCTTAGGCTGACTTTTGAGATCTTGCGGGCAGTTGCGAATAAGGAGAAGGTAAGGCTCGTTATCGTTGATTCAATAAACTCCTTCTACAGGATGGAGGCAGCGTTCGAGCCGAGTGCAGGGCGCGTGTTTGGAGCGACGATAGCTATGCTCTCGAGGCTTTCTGAGGAGGGGATTCCGGTGCTACTGACAGCCCAAGTTAAGGGGGATGAAGGCATTAGCGGAGAGCGATATATTCTCTTTTGGTGCGATATTCTGATCAAATGCGTTAAGCACGGACGCGGACTAGGTGAGCTTATTTTACTGAACCCCAAGAACCTTGAGGAGCTGGGCAGGAGGGTTCCCTTTGAAATAGGTGAGGACGGTGTTAAGCTGGGCAACGGCCTTAGGGAGGCTGGTGATGAGGTCAGTGTTCCTGTTCCTCCCAGCAATGATAGCCAACGCATCGCCAGTGATAGCGAGCAACGTCATCAAGAGGAGGCACCCGCTCGACCGCGGTAAGCTGTTCGTCGACGGGAGGAGAGTTTTAGGCAATAGCAAGTCTGTAGAGGGCTTCATAGCCGGCGTTTTAGGCGGCCTACTTACGGGTGTGGCCTACGCCATAATACTAGCAAATCCCTACTGGGTAGCCTACGGCGCTGTGTCAGGTTTCGGAGCCATGGCTGGAGACTCCATAAACTCCTTTGTTAAGCGTAGGTTGGGTTTAAGGTCGGGCGAGCCATTCATACCCTTAGACCAGCTCAGCTTCATACTCGTGGCATTCGCGCTCATCAAGGCAACTCACGTGGATAGGCTCGCCGGATATACGGTTACGTTAGTCGACTTTTCTGTGATAGTATACGTTGTTATGGTTCTACACCCCCTGACTAACCTCATAGCATATTTGATAGGCCTTAAAGACGAGCCGTACTAACCCTTAGCGCGTGAGGAGCACATCTCCTTAAGCAGTATCCGGTACCTTACGTACTTATCCACTGGTGAGAAACGCGGCGGGTGAGCTACGGCGGTCCTAGCTCCGCACACCGGGCATACCTCTCTTAACGTATACCTTCCGCACTTCCGGCACTTGCGTAGCAAAAAACGCATTACCCCTTCTCCCTCGTGAAGGCGAATATCATCTTATAATGATTGGCGTACTTCTGTATCCCCTTAATGTATTCAGCCAGGACCCTCTCTGCCTTCTTATAGTCCGTTGATATGACCTCAACCCTGTATCTTGGGGCGCCTATAGTGTAAACCCTTACTTTAGTGTCCGCTGGCATGTCTATCTTCTTAAGAGGCTTCAGGAACGCCGACTTTATCCTCTCTATGCCGTCAGGCGCTGTAGACATCAACGTTACTATGCCCCTTATCTTGACCTTCTTTATCTTTATGTGCTTCCTTATCTCCTCCATTAACGGCGGTATCCACTCCTCCGGCACTCCAGCTTCTCTTAAGGCATCCTCCCCCCTGTAGGCTGCCTCCTCCATGCCGTAGAATATCTCGCCATAGTAGTCCTCCAGCTTCCATCCAACCTCGTCGTACGCCTCATCAAGGGTCTTGCCCAACTTCTTAGCCACTATCTCCAGCATCTTCTCAGCTCTCTGAGCGCGCTTAAACTCAAGCATCTTCCTACGCTGCTCGGTTACGTTAACCCTCTTCAGCGATACGTCGACATGCCCTCTCCTCCTATCAACTCTGATTACCTTAACAACAACCTTCTGACCCTCTCTTAGAAAGTCTCTGATATCCTTAACCCATTTCGAACTCACCTCAGACCACGGCAGGTAAGCTTCATGACCCCCGTACTCATCGAGGCTTAAGTAGGCGCCATAGTCAAATATCTTCTTAACGGTCCCTATGACTAGGTCGCCAACACTAGGTAATTTCTTCCTAGTTCTAACCAGGTCACATCACCTACCTCAACTATATAGCGTGCAATTTTAAAGCAATTAGTGTGAATGGAGTGGTTTAAAAGAGACTGCAGCCTAACCTAGTATCTTCACTATATCGCCTAGGATCTTCGCCTTGCCTCCAGTGGGCTCCACTAGAACCTTTCCGCAAACAAGGCATCTTGCAGGGAACGTTGCATGGTCAAACACTATCTGCTCGTTCCCACATGCAGGGCACTTAACCTTAACGAACCTCGATTTAGGCATGGGTATTAGTATCTTCCTCTTCTTCATTACCTGACCACCTCCACTAACTCAGCCTTCTTTAGACGTATGCCCTTCCTATGGCTTATGTAGCCGCACTTCGTGCACTTCAGCTTAAGCACTACTTTCTTAGTTACCTTAGCTAGCCTCTTCTGCTCAGGCTTTCTCTTACTACCATACCCCTTATTCTTCCTTTCATATCTTCTCTGCCCCTCGGCCAGCGTCCTTCTCTTACCTGACTTGTATATGGTTACGGTATGCACTGTGTGTGTCCCGCACCTAGGGCAGTACGTCCTTATCCTCTTCGGAATTTTCACTCTGACCACCCTCTCTAGTTTCTGGAGGCATACTCGATTAAAATACCTTACCTGGCCCTCCTGCGCTTCCTCTCCTCTTCAGACCTAACCTTAACTATTCCTAAGAAGACTGCGCAACTAACGCAATAGCATTTTCGGATGGGGTACCTCGCTATTATGGCTCCCTTCTTCTCAAGCTCTGCCGCAAGCTGGGGGTCTACCGGTGAATACCACCTCGTTATGCATATTGCCTTATCCTCAGGGACTAAGCGTCCGCACTGATCGCACTGAATCATCCTTACGGAGCCCTTACCGCCCTTATGCCGACCTCTATTCTCACGCTTCTTAGGCAATTCTCGCACCTCCTACGACTTCTTAGCTTCGTAATTTAACTTTAACTCATTCCGAATAAGTGTGGCGGCATGCTTACTGACCTACCTGTCAGTTCGTGGGTTAACTTTAAAATACCCTCTAAAATACTTAGCCCTTGGAGTGCCGCGGTAGTATAGCCCGGCCCAGTATGCGGGCCTGTCGAGGGAGCGCCCGCAGTAAGCCCGTGACCCGGGTTCAAATCCCGGCCGCGGCGCCAACCTAACCTCAACGTTTGCAGAGAGTTGGGAACTGTTTTAAGGGCCGGCAGGATTATGTTTTGAGGTGCTGGCCAATGAGTACGATGTATGCTGAGTTAGGCAGTCTCAAGGTCGGTAACTTCATAGTCATAAACGGCGAGCCATGTAGAATAGTTGAGATGAGTAAGGCTAAGACTGGTAAGCACGGCAGTGCTAAGGCCCATGTCGTCGCCATAGGTATATTTACGGGTAATAAGAGGACTCTCGTTGCTCCAGTCAGCCAGCGTGTCGAGGTTCCCATAATAGATAAGAGGGTTGCCCAGGTAATAGCCATTACCGGAGACACCATACAGCTCATGGACCTAGAAACGTATGAAACCTTCGAGGTAGACATGCCTAAGGAGGAGGACCTGCGCAGAAGGCTTGAGCCCGGCGCTGAGGTAGAGTATTGGGTTGTGATGGGCAGAAGAAAGATAATGAGGGTTCTCAAGGGAGCCAAATGAGGGGGCTAGATAGATTAAGGAGTGCCGTAGCGTCTTTCCTCAAAGGTAGCGGTAGGTATGAAGATGCTGTAAACGCATTCATAAGAGAGCTTCAGAAGACTCTGATAAGCGCCGATGTTAACGTACGGGTAGTTCTGGAGTTCACAAAGGAGATCAGGAAAAAAGCTCTTGAAAGTGAACCGCCGCCCGGAATACTCAGGCGTGAGTGGTTTATTAAGATAGTGTACGATAGTCTAGTCAATCTTTTCGGGGGCGAGGCCCCGGAAATCCTTCCTAAAAAGCTCCCGTGGGTTATAATGCTTGTAGGAATTCAAGGTAGCGGTAAGACAACAACCGCAGGTAAGATAGCTTACTTCTATAAGCGCCGTGGCTACCGGCCGGGACTAATAACTACGGACACCTACAGGCCGGCGGCGTACGACCAGCTTAAGCAGCTTGCTGAGCAGATTGGGGTTCCTTTCTATGGTGAGAAAAGAACCAAAGATGCTGTGGGGATAGCGGTTAGAGGGCTTGCCGAGGTAAGAAGATCTGGGGCAAACATAATAATAATTGACACGGCAGGTCGCCACGGGTATGGCGAGGAGGAAGCACTTCTTGAGGAGATGAAGGCACTAGCAGACGCCGTAAAGCCTGATGAGGTAATGCTAGTTATT
>JAMOVB010000060.1 GCA_027061705.1 Desulfurococcales archaeon | reverse complement strand
AGGAAGGGTGTTGGCGTAGCTGTTGTTCTGTCACGCGGCTTCAGCGAAACCGGTAGGGCCTCCAGGAGGGCGCTTGAGGAGAGGATAGCCGATGCTGCCAGAAGGTATGGCGTTAGGGTTATAGGGCCGGGATCCCAAGGTATTGGGAACCCGTCAGCAGGCTTCTGCGCTTCATGGCCGGCGGTAAGCTCGCCAGGCCCCCTAGCGATAGTGTCTAGGAGTGGCGCTGTGGCGGCATCACTCGCTAGGTGGGCGGGCGCTGAAGGCGTCGGTGTAAGCAAGCTTGCAACCCTCGGCAATAAGGTTGATCTGGATGAGGTCGATATGCTGGAGTATTTAAGGGAGGATGAAAGCACGCGCTCAATCATGCTGTACCTAGAGGCCGTTAGGGATGGGAGGCGCTTCATAGATGTTGCAAGTAAGGTGACGCTGACGAAGCCCGTAATAGCGCTTAAGTCAGGTAGGTCTCGTTCGGGCGCCTTCGCAGTTGCTTCAAGGCTTGGAATGCCTGCAGGCCACTACCGCCTATACATCGAGGCGTTCAGGAAGTCTGGGGTTGTCCCAGCATACAGTCTTGAGGAGCTCTACGACCTTGGCAAGGGGTTAGCCCTACTACCGAGGGTCAGCGGCGGCGGGGTTCAGGTAGTGACCACGTCCATAGGTGGGGGCGTCATAGCTGCGGACGCCTTAGAGCTGAACGGTCTTAACGTGGTTAGGCCTTCGCCCGAGGTTAAGGAGTCGCTTAGGAAGTTGCTTGGTGAGCATGCCCTTGTAGGCAACCCGCTTAACCTGCCGAGGGATGTCGAGCCTGAGAAGGTTGTCGATGCTGTCAGGAATGTCTTAGACGATCCTAGGGTGGATATGGTCGCTCTCGTAATTACGTCAAGGCTGACGAGCATCGCTAGGGATTTGGGGGGCGTAATGCGTGATTCGGGAAAGCCCGTCGCCGTAGCGGTGCTCGGTGGGGGTGTGGAGGAGCTACGCGCGTTTCACGAGTCAAGGATTCCCGCGTACCCAACCCCGGAGAGGCTTGCCGCGGTCCTCGCATCCCTCACCTGGTACTCCCAATACCTGCTTAGGGCGGGTGGGGAGGAGCTGGACTAGTCGCCTCCGTATTTTTAAATGGCTTAACCCCATAGGGTGACCGCCCCGTATGTCGGTAGTTCGCTACCCTTAACCTTCAGCTCGATGATTAGGGGCGGGCTACCGCTTAGGACGACCTTACTGCTAGCTAGGACCCTGCCGTCATCGCCTATCAGCGTTAGCTTAAACGCCTTCGGCAGTACTTTGAAGTCGTTAATTATTAGCACGAACTCATCGCCGCTACCGGCGCATAGCTGCGGGGAAGTAACTAGGCTAACCTTAAGTCTCGCCACACCTAAGTGCTGGAAGTACGCGACCTTAATAACGTGGTTGCCGGGCCCCAGCGGGACGTCAGCGAAGTACCTGTGAGTTGACTGGAGCTTCCAGGCGTTAAGCACCTCACTACCGTCGACAAAGACGGCCGTCCCGTCATCAGTCGCTACAGAGATTGTGAGGGTCGTGTAGGTCTTAACGTGGAGGGTGGTCGTGAAGAGCGTGGCGAAGTTAATTGTGCTGTGGCCGCTGAAGAACCATGGGTTCCCTCCGTAGGCTGCCGAGTTGCTATAGTCTATGTAGGTCACCGTATACCTCCCCACTACCGGGAGCGTGCCGCTTAGGACGTCATTCAGTAATTTACTCAGGTCACCCCAATCGCCGTAATTGCTTAGGTCGTAGACCGTTGCCTTCCAGACGCTCTGAATTACTTGAGCGCTTTCAAGGAACCTTAGGTTGAAGTAGGCTATCGCATACCCTGTGTTCTCGTAGTATGCTATGTCAAACCTATGTAACCCCTTACTAAGATACACGGTTCTCGAGTAGTGCCTGAGCGGATGAAGGGTCCAGTCGGACAGTATTACCTTATGGTCTAACAGTATCTCAATACCGTCGTCGCTTCCCGCAGACACTGCGTAGTAGCCAGATACCTTAACGTCGACAAGCACTACCCAATGGGCGGCGAAGTGGTCTACGTTTCTGAAGCTTTTTTCAAACGGCCACGGCTTAAAACCGCTTAAGCTGTGGTCTGAGTAGTCTATGGCGCTCTCGCTATCCTCGTAGAACTGAGGTAGTGAGTTGCTCAGCACGGAATCGACGTTAGGGTGGGTGGGGTTATAGTTAGTCGTGTTGAAGTACCTGCCGGTAATGCCTTCAATACTAAACGCGTTGCCGGCGGTGACCGGCCGTACGGACACGCTAACTATCAGTACGGCGGCCCCGTAGTTCTGGAAGTAAGCAACTAGTATCGTGTGCTTGCCGGGGGGTAGGGTAATCGAGCCGCTGTATGGTGTCTCACCCTGAAGCCTCCACGCGTTTATCAGTGTCTTACCGTCAACCTCAACGTAAGCGCCGTCATCACACCTAACGCTTATCGTGACCTCCGACTTAGTGCTCAGCATTAACGTGCTGGTGTACACTGCGGCAAACCTCACGGTCTGCGGGAGGTTCCAACTACTCGCCTCACCAGCGTTCGTGCTGAAGGCTATCTTCGGAACGACCCTCACCGCCATTAACCTGCTCTTCCCTAGCGATAGGACCTCCTTAACGCTCGGTACTGTTGGGAGCCCGCTTATGTTGTAGTATTTAGCGAGCCAGCCGAACGCCGGCTTTAGGGGCGAGTCTATCGTTGCCGATGGGGTTACGAGGCCTATG
>JAMOVB010000059.1 GCA_027061705.1 Desulfurococcales archaeon | reverse complement strand
TAAGCTTCCCAACATCAGCTTTCGGAAGCGCCTTAAGAGCATCCGCATCCAGTATAAGCGGTATCCTAAGCTCCGCAGCAACTGACGTGAGCTTACGCACGAATTCAACGGTCTCTGGCGTAAGGCCTAAGCCCGGCCCGGCAACTATTACATCGGACTTACTTAGTATGCCTTCCTCCAACAGCATGTCAACGTGATTCGGCTTGAGGTTATCTCCCTTCAGTTTTAGAGCTATTATTTCAGGCGAGAATCTAGCCTCAACAACATCTTCAGGTGCCGCTAAGAAGACCAGGTCGGCACCAGCCCTCCACGCGGCTAAAGCGGTAAGCCATGGCGCCCCCACGTATTTTGAGGAGCCTGTAAGCACCAGCACTCTCCCGCCGTCACCCTTCTTTGCGGTGACTTCCTTCTGCCTAAACCACACCTTAATGTCGCCCGGCCCCACGGCCAGGAACGCGTTCTTAGGCGTGCCTATGTTAATCACGTGGAGTTCGCCTACGTATTCCCTAGCTTTAAGTAGGCCGGGCTTCACGGCGGCCATTGTTGCGGTTACGTCAGCGCGTACCGCTTCGCCAGGAACCTCGCCAGTCTCGGGGTTGACCCCAGAGGGCAGATCTATAGCCACTTTGAAGCCTTCTGAGGAGTTTATCGATCGTATAGCCTCGGCAGCCTCACCTCTTGGCGCGCCACGCACTCCTGTCCCTAGGAGAGCATCTATTATTATGTCCTCCTTAAACTGCATACCCACCTTATACCTTCTGATACTCGCTCCGATTAGTTGCTTGAGCACCTCGAAGTTCCTGGAAGCGTCGGAATGTTTAATAACCTTACTTGTTAAGTAGACATTTACCCTAAAACCGTAGTTAAGCAGGTGTCTAGCCGCAACAAAGCCGTCCCCAGCCTTACCACCGCTGCCCGCAACTATGGCGACGCTCTTACCTAACGATAGGTCCTCAGCCTTCTCACGCACTATCCGAGCCACGCCTGCCCCGGCGTTCTCCATAAGAAGTATTGTCGGAACACCCCAGAACTCTGAATTCAGGTCGGCGGCACGCATCTCATCCACTGAAATTACCTCATACTGGCCATGCCCTGCGTTCAAAACAGGTCCCGGGAATTAATATGGCAAAGGTCTTATAAGGTGCCTTCACCTAGAAAGCATCTACAACAGGTAGCGTGAGATGATAATAAAGGGCATGTGCCCCAACTGCGGCGGGGCAATATCTGAGGAGCGTTTGCTGAAGGGACTGCCGTGTAGAAAATGCCTTCCAAGCAAGTACCTAGGGCTAGTCAAGAGCGAGGGTCTTAGAGAGGTTCTAAGCAGGATAGGTAGGGTTAACGGCCTCGTTGATCTGTTTCTTCTCGAAGATGAGTTAGAGGAGTTTAGTGAGTTCTTTAAGAGAGTGCTCGGGAAGGACTTATGGAGCATTCAGCTGGCTTGGGCACGTAGGATGCTATCCGGCGAGTCGTTCGCCCTCATAGCACCGACGGGTGTCGGGAAAACAACGCTACTTCAGACCTACGCCCTCTTTCGGGCGGTTCGAGGGGGGCGCGTACTCTACATAGTACCCACACGCGAGCTTATGAAGCAGGTCCGCACGCGACTTGATGAGATGCGGGAAGGGTGTGGCGCCGAGGTAGTGATTACCGACTCGCAGAGCTTTAAGAGCGCTTCAGAGCAATCCACACGAAGGATTGACGTGCTGACGCACGCATTCCTCTTTAGGAATAAGTCCTTATTTGAGGGCGTTAGGTACGACTTAATAATAGTTGACGACTTCGACGCCCTCCTAAAGTCATCATCCCTAATAGATCTGCTTCTAAACACGCTAGGTATTAGTAAGGACGCTATAGATACTGCCAGAAGAATAGTTTCGCTTAAGGCTGAATTATTCTTCCATAAGTACGCAGGTAACGAAGATAAGGCAAACGAAATTCTAAACAAACTGTATGACGAGGAGGCGAAGCTAGCGTCAATAGTGGATTTCAAGAATGTTGGGCAGTTGTTAATAGCTAGTGCTACCGGGAGGGCTCGGGGATCTAGGGTAAAGGTTCTGCGTGAGTTGCTTGGGTTCGAAGTCGGTTCTATAATGGACTACCTGAGGAAGATAGTGGAGGTTATAACGGAGTATAGTGAGGAGAGTCTTTTTGAGATCTTAGGGAAGCTCAAAGGCGGAACGCTAGTATTTGTTAGTAAGGACTTGGGGCTAAAGTATGCTAGGGAACTCGTCAGGCGATTGCTTAGCAGGGGCTTTAACGCTATGCTTGCAAGTTCGCGTAAGGCTGTCGATAAGCTAAGGTCGGGCGACGTTGATATCTTAGTAGGTGTAGCCACATATTACGGCATACTAACAAGGGGTCTTGACGAACCATTAAGGATATACAATACCGTGTTCGTTGGCATACCTAAGTTTGAGTTCGACATAAGAACCATATTAGAGAATCCTAGATCGCTAGTCAGGCTCTTGGGAGAGGCTGCTAAGAAAGGTTATGATGTTGGAGAGCTAGAGCGCGAGCTAATATGGAAGATATCCCGCCTTAGCCCGGGCAAGGTTAAGGTATTGCAGGCAGGAATAAAGGGCTTTATAGAGTTGACATCCTACCTTAGCGAATTAGCTGATAAGATCCTTAAAGTAATTCCTAAGGTAAAGAAATTCGTAGCTAATTACGTCAGAACGCACGGTAAATTCGTAACAGATCAGTACGTCATAATAAGAAAGAACGGAAGGTTAGTTGTT
>JAMOVB010000058.1 GCA_027061705.1 Desulfurococcales archaeon | reverse complement strand
AAATCGGTTTAGCGCCCGCCGTCATCGAGGCGGCATCTCCGGAGCTCAGGAGCTACCAGAAGGCATGCTTACGCGTCAAACACGTATTCAACCCTGATGCCCGGGCTTCTTAATCCTGATCTCTATGACGCCCTTCCTGCACTTGACGCTCACTAACCTCGGATCCACTTTAATTGGGAGGCGTATTACGTCCTTATACTCCCTAAACTCGGTCTCCCCTCCCCTACCGCTCCAGTCGCTGAACCTATGCGTTCTCTTAAGCTTCGCCCTAATGAATATGAGATTATCCCTAAACTTAACCTCTAGGGAGCCCCTATCCATTTCAGGCATATCGACATATATTACGTACTCGTCACCCTCATCACGCACGGTCGAGAGCGGCCTGAGGAAGCCCTCATAGGACCAGCTAGGCATGAGTGACTTCCGAGTCTCCTCGAACTCCTTAAGAACCCTCGCCTCCTCCTCCTCGATAAACCTCATTAAGCGCCGCTCCATCTCACGCATCCTTCTCCAGAACCTCTCAAACTCGTCCTCCTCACCCTCCACGGCCCTCCACCCACGCCACCATCGCTCAGATGTTTAGCGGGACTGAGTACTCATACTCCTTCCTCATCCGGGCAAGGCTGGGCATAACTGCCTTCATAGCGTCCCTAGCGCGCATCCTTATCGCCTCAGCCCTCTCTATGAGCTCCTTAACATCTATCGGCCTACCTATCAACTTAGAAACCACCTCGAGGTTCTTGGCTGAAGCCTCAGGGTCTGGGAACTCTAGGAACGACTCAGTCATTATTAAGGTGGTCGGCAGCCCCGCACGTATAGCCTCCTTGAGCATCAGGGCGTACGGCCCTACCAGGAAGCCGTTCTCGAAAGGCCTAGCACCAGCGTTCTTCAGAATCTCCTCAACATCCTTAGCGGTGGTTAGGTAGTAGGTTCTAAGCTCGCTTAACTCAAACCTGTTCTGAGCGGCGAGACCTGAAGCCATTATTATGTGATTAACCCCCTTACGCTCGAAGTAGTCCAGCAGTATCCTTGAGAGCGGAGGGAAGGCTGCGGGGGAGGGCATGAACTCACTATAGACTACGAGCAGATTATCCAACGCGAAGAAGCGTATGGGTAGCCTAACCTCACTCCTACTTACGACTGCCACCGGCGGGAGGTAGACGTAGGAGTCAAGCCCTCCAACCTCCTTGAGGTTAAGAACCTTTATCAGGTGGCTAGCCCCTATGACGCCCACAAGGCCGGTGTCGGGTAGTGCAAGCATAGCGTATGCAGGCTCCTTAAGCCTGAAAGTCTCATACTCAACAAGCTTAAACTCACCATAACTAACCTCCCTAGCCATACGGCACTCACCACAAGATAATATCTGGGTTAAAGCCTATTAACGGACACTGAAAAGATGTTGTAGGCAGCCCTCATGACTAGGCGTAGCTGGCTTCAGCCGCCTGCTAAGCAACGCGCGTTAATCACGGTCATCGCAGCCCTGACCGCAGCGGCACTACTGCTCAGCGTAGCGCAGGGGGCCGCTGCAGCGGCACAGACCCAGCAGGGCAAGGTCGTTAGCTACGTTTACAAGCTCAACTACAGAGGGGAGGCTGAAGTTACAGTCATAGTTAACGCCACAGGCTTAGAGAAGGTCAGCGTTAAGCTTGAGAGGGGGTATGTCCGCGGGTCGCTGACGGCCTACAGTGAGAACGGAACGCCCCTATTCTGCAACGTTAGCGACGATGTGGCTACGGTGTACACATACAACCTAACGAAGACAGCCATAGTGGAGTATCTGGCCGTGCTGGGCAACGTGAGCAATG
>JAMOVB010000057.1 GCA_027061705.1 Desulfurococcales archaeon | reverse complement strand
TAAGTGCACGTTCTGCAGGCAGTGTGTTAAGGTATGTGAGAAGGACGCCATACTGCTGAGAAGTAAGCCTAATGAGTTCAGACTCTACATTGAGTCCTCAGGCGCGCTTAGGCCTGAAACCATAGTTGTTGAGGCTGTGAAGGAGGTTATTAGGAGGTTGGACACGCTTTTAAAGAAGGTTGAGGGTATTGAGGAGGCGGGTGAGGAGTGATGGTCAGGAGGACAGGCCCCACGAACATAGTGCTTAGGAAACTGATTAGGAGGTTGAGGAAGGCGGCTAATGAGTATGACGCGCCCATATGGGACTACGTAGCTGACCTGCTGTCCAGGCCGGCTCGACGTAGGCCGGTCGTTAATGTTTCAAGAATAGAGCGCCACGCACGCGACGGCGAGGTAGTCTTAGTGCCGGGTAAGGTCCTAGGCGCCGGGATATTAAGGAAGAAGGTAACCGTTGCGGCGTTCTCGTTCAGCGAGTCCGCCCTACTTAAGATAAAGTCGGCTGGGGGCAGGGCTATAACGATTGAAGATTTAATTCGGGAAAACCCCAAAGGTAGTGGCGTTAGGGTGATGGTGTGATGAGCGGTATAGAGGTACCTAGGGTTGGGAGGACATTGATAATAGATGCTGAGGGTGCGGTGCTAGGTCGCCTAGCCACATACGTGTCTAAGCTGCTGCAGGAGGGCTATAGGGTCTACGTGGTTAACATTGAGAAGGCCGTTGTCTCAGGAGAGAAGCGCATGGTTATAGAGGGGTATAGAGTCTGGCTACGCATAAAGACCCTGAGGAACCCGCAGAAGCGCTCGCCGAAGAGGCCTAGGAACCCCATATCGATATTCAAACGTACTGTTAAGGGAATGCTACCTAAAAACTTCCTTAAGGGTAGGGAGGCTTTGACTCACCTAAAAGCATACATTGGAGTACCGGAGGAGCTAGCCGGGAAGAAGATGATTAGGGTTGCGGACGCGGACTTCAGGAGGAGGCTTAAGGGTGAATACGTAACCTTAGCTGAGATAGCCAGAGCCATGGGGTGGAAGGGTTGAGCAGAGCTAAGGTTGAGGAGCAGCTTAAGATCGTAATAGCAACTGGTAAGAGGAAGACAGCCATAGCCAGAGCAGTCATAAAGCCCGGCAAGGGCAGGGTATGGATTAACGGCATTCCGCTGGAGATATGGCCTATCGAGATGGCCAGGCTTAAGATGATGGAGCCCCTCCTACTCGCCGGTAAGCAGATATGGGATCAGGTCGACATTAAAGTCAACGTCAGCGGCGGCGGCTTTATGGCTCAGGCCGAGGCCGTGAGGACAGCCATAGCTAGGGGGTTAGTGGAGTTCACAGGTAGTGAGGAGCTTAAGAGGATATATAAGGAATACAGCAGACCCATGCTCGCCGGCGACCCCAGGAGGACGGAGCCTGAGAAGTGGATGAGGTACTCGGCTAGGAGGTGGAGGCAGAAGTCCTACAGGTGATCTGCCATGGTGTTAATACCCGTCAGGTGCCCAACATGTGGGGCTGTAATAGGGGATAAGTGGGAGGAGTTCAGCAGAAGGGTTGCTAGGGGCGAGGACCCAGCCAAGGTTCTCGACGACCTCGGGGTTAAGAGGTACTGCTGTAGGAGGATATTCATATCCCACGTCAATCTAATAGATGAGATGGTAATGTACACTAGGAGGGTGTGAGTATGTCTGATCGTGAGAGAGGCGGCTCCATAGAGTTGCTCGTTCCTCTAAACATATATCTTGAATCCGGAGTCCACATAGGCACTCACATGTGCACGAAGCACATGAAGAGATTTGTCTACAAGCAGAAGCCCGAAGGGCCCTACGTTCTGGACATAAGGAAGATTGACGAGAGAATAAGGATAGCCGCCAAGTTCATAGCCAGGTATCAGCCCGAAGCCGTGTTAGCCGTATCTGCAAGGCAGTACGGCTTCACCCCGGTAAGGAAGTTCGCCGAGCTAACCGGCGGGAAGGCCATAACGGGTAGGTTCGTTCCCGGAACGCTGACGAATCCTTGGCTGAAGCACTATGTCGAGCCAGACATACTCATAGCGACGGACCCTAGGGTAGACCAGCAGGCAATACTTGAGGCGTCAAAGATAGGCATACCCGTAGTGGCTATAGCTAGTACTGACGCCAAGCTAAGCAGCGTCGACCTAGTAATCCCCGGCAATAATAAGGGGAGGAGGTCGCTGGCGCTGATATACTGGCTACTCACACGCCAGGTACTGAGGGAGCGTGGGGTCATACCCCCAGATGGCGACCTTGAAGTTAAGGTAGAGTCTTTTGAGACTAAGGTGACGATGAGGTGGTGAGGCACCGCCCTCCAGCCGTTGCTGGGCAGTTCTACGAGGCGGATCCGGAAGCCCTAAAACGTAGGATAGGCTGGTGCTTCAAACACCCACTAGGACCGGGTAGGCTACCTAAGCCCTCAGCAGAGAGGGTCAGAGAGAGTAAGGCGTTCATGGTTCCCCACGCAGGCTACATCTTCAGCGGGCCCGTAGCCGCTCACGCATACTTAAGAATAGCTGAGGAAGGCATGCCGGAAACCTTCGTGATAATGGGCCCGAACCACACGGGCTTGGGGTCCCCCGTGGCAGTCTACCCAGATGGTGTTTGGGAGACGCCCTTAGGCGAGGTACCCGTCGACGCCGACCTTGCCGCCGAGATACTGAGGAACTCGCGCTTCGCTAGAGCGGACGTATCGGCGCATGAGTCGGAGCACTCAATAGAGGTTCAACTCCCATTCCTTCAGTTCATCTTCGGCAACAACTTCGCCAT
>JAMOVB010000056.1 GCA_027061705.1 Desulfurococcales archaeon | reverse complement strand
AATAGCTTTAGAGAGTGTCAGAGGGTTTAGAGAACCTAAGGAATGCCTAGAGCAGTACGTTACACCCTCAACCATCGCTGCCGACCTGCTTTGGGAGGCATACATGGCTGGCGACATAGACGGTAAGGTGCTAGTGGACCTGGGTTGCGGAACCGGCAGACTATCATACGGGGGTTTAATACTTGGTGCACGCTGTGTAATATGTCTTGATATAGATTACGAAGCCCTAAAAGATGCTGAAGCTGTGCTACATTATGCTGAACATGCCGGCATAGCCTGCAGTATTGCCTGCGACTGCTGCGGCTACATACCGCTACGTAGCCCTAGAGAGTGCGTTGTTATTATGAACCCTCCCTTCGGTATAAGGAGACGGGGAACGGATCTAAGATTCCTTGTTGAGGCGATTAAGCTATGCAATACTGTCTACTCAATACATAGGCTGAGCCAAGGCCTGCTGGAGGCTGTTAGGAGAAGAATTGCTGAGGCAGGGTTCTCCGCCGAGGTCCGCGTACTCAGAACCTTCAAGTACCCCATTAGGTGGTTCCTACCGAAACACCGGAGGAAGGTCCACTATGTTGACGCGGTGTTTCTTAAGGTTACCATCAGCGATAGTGGCGTGAAAAGCAATTAAGCACTGCATACCTTAATAGGGTAGTGGGAGGTTAAGGAAGATGGTGCCATACTCCAGCAGGAGGCTTAGCGAGATAAACGGAAGGAGGGTGTCGCCCGGCGACGAGATTTGCGTTATTGAGGAATTTCTTCCGGGTCCCGGTACCTTCGAGGACGACGGGATAGTTAGGTCGGCCCTCACAGGCATAGTGAATGCTGACTTAATGACGCGCGTAGTGTTCGTTAAACCCCTAGTTAGGGAGCCGAAAATACCTGAGAGAGGCGATATAGTATACGGCGTTGTCCAGGTTGTTAGGGATGAGTTTGCCATAATCAAGATAATCGGCGACTACCAAGGGAGAAGATACTCAGTACCGTATACCGGCTTACTACACATATCTCAAGCTACGGAGAAGTACGTTAAGAATCTTTACGATGTTCTGCGAATGGGTGATGTCGTTAAGGCTAAGGTTCTTAGCAGTTGCCTGCCGTATAACCTCACCCTTAAAGAGTACAGGCTAGGCGTTGTGATGGCCTTCTGTGGGAAGTGCGGTGAGAGGCTAGTTAAGTCGGGATCCGAGGTTCTTAAGTGCCCTGCATGCGGTAATGTCGAGCATAGGAAGATCAGTAGCGATTACGGCGTCATAAGGGTTACATTATGACGACTCAAGTGCGTGTTATCTTTAACTGCGGTAGCAGGGATTCCTGCCTCGACCTTCTCGACCGCCTATTGGGTGCTAAGGGGGTTAATGCCCCCATGATTCAAGCAAGCATTGATAGGGGTAAGGTAATAATCTCCATATATGGGACGAAAGCCGAAGCGTATAGAGTCAAGGCAGCGTTAATGCGTGCCTACAGGGAGTGGACTGAGTTAAGGAGCCTAGAAAGAGGTGGTGGTTGCGCCAGTATTAACACTCTAGTCAAGGAGGTGGGGAAGCCGTTCCCGCGCGAGGCGCTTGAAGAGGTGCTTAAGGAACTAGGTTACGTGGTAAGGAGATCGGGGGATTTATTATGCACGGATGCCGACACCTCCACAGTCCTCAGCCTGGCGTCTAAGTTAAGCGAGGCGCTTGATGTGCTCGTTAGGTTAAAGCCGAAATCTTCGAAATCTGCCAAGAACTTCCTTACGTCGCTGGCCGTGCTGACAGGTGCCGGTATTAATGAGCTACTTCGCGAGCTCAGCGAGAAGGGAGTGCTTACGGAGGAAGGTCCTTACCTGAGACTTACCGGCGAGTGGAGAAGCTTATTAAGAAAGGTGATACTTGGACGTAGGGTTGCGGATGAAGATAGAGGTAAGGAAGCATACGGATAAGGAGCTCGTCATTAAGCTAGTTGGGGAGGATCACACACTAGGAAATTTAATAGCTAAGATGGCGCTAACACACCCTAACGTCAAGCTAGCCGCCTACACTATAGAGCATCCGCTGGAGGGTAGCCCCGTCATAAGGATTATAACCGATGGTACGGTACCCCCGGATGCTGTCCTCAAGGAGGTTATTAGGTCGTCCCGCGAAACCGCCGTTAAGCTCCTTAACGAGCTTAAGAGGAAGTTAAATGTTGAAGAATGAGGTACGCATACTGGTTGCCAAAGAATTCACCGTAGGCTGTCTGAGCACCGCGCTAACAATATACGCTATCGTCAGAGGCGTTAGGGGGGTAGAGCATCTAGGACTTGTGAGCGGCTCGGTCGAGCCTGAGGAGATACTCCGGAGGTTGGGGCGGAGTCTTCAAGAGGTTAGAATAGCCGTAAGGTATGAGGATGCTTTGAAGCTGGCCTCGTCTAGGGCTAGGGAGGGCCTAACTGAGGCGTTAGGTTCATCCCTTAACTACATAGCTGTGTTGCTTAGGAAGCTAGAGCGTGAGATAGATAGGTTATTATGCCGTGATAACTACCTCAATAGTAGCTGAAAGGGAGGTGAGTGTCGTGGTGGAGTTTTGCCCTAAGTGCGGTAGCATAATGATACCCTCCAAAAAGAATGGGAAGCCCGTCCTAGTCTGCACATCATGCGGCTACGTTAAGGAGCTGTCGAGCGCTTCCTCAACTGCGGTTATAAGAAAGAAAATACGGCATAAGGAAGTGGAGAAGATGTTCGTAATAGACACCACTAAGGAGGTGGCCGGGCTACCAAAGACGAGGGGCGTGAGATGCCCGCGCTGCGGTAATGATGAGGCGTACTATAAGATCATTC
>JAMOVB010000055.1 GCA_027061705.1 Desulfurococcales archaeon | reverse complement strand
ACTCCACAGCAACCACCGCGTTACTTAAGGCGCTCCGCACTACTTAAGCCTGAATAGCGAGTACACCGAGACTATGAGGAACGGCATAAGTATCGTTAGCGACACTATGTTCCTATGTATTATGGATATCGCGGTACCGACGGCGGAGAACGCTAGCACAGCGTAGGGTATCCAATCCCTCCCGATGCCTGAGGTCTTCTTAGGCGTTATCTTGTAGCGGTACTTGAACCTCAGCAGCCCTCTCAAGGCGTAGAGACCCATGACGGGCATCAGCACGCCCAGCATTGCCGTGGCCCTACCGAGCTGCACTAAGGCGTTCCACGCCTCCTCCTTATTATTGCAGAGGCCTAAGTGCTTGGAGAGCTTGAGCTGGACAGCTATGTACGCTATTATGACCGCCTCGGCAAGCAGGCCTATCGCAAGGAGCGATGGTGTGTGGAGGGCTTTCCAGAGGGTCCAGCCGGGCTCCAGGATTGCGGCGGCGAACGCTAGTATGGCGGCTATCAGGATTAGGAGGGTTAGCGCCGGCTGAAGCATGTAGAGGAACATCTCGAACTTCTCGAACGCCCCCATCTTAGCGTGCCTCAAGATCTTCAGGAAGGTCCGCGAGAAAACCTCGGATGCGCCGTAAGCCCACCTGCTCTGCTGCACCCTCAGAGCCTTAAGCCTTGTCGGCACTAGGACCTCCGTCTCCCCCTTCTCAAGGACTACGGGGAAGTACCCCTTCAGAGCTAGCTTGGTGCCTATCCATATGTCATCCTGTATTATGTTGGGGCCCCAGTAACCAACCTCCTCAAGCACGGACTTCTTGAAGGCGGTTCCCGACCCGAGCGGGAATACGAAGAGGCCTGCCTTACCCCTCATCCTATAAAGAAGGTGTGAGACGGTGTTCGTGCTGTACGTCATCGCCTCAGGTATTCTGCCGTCCTCCTTAGCGTACCCCCTCCACGGCGCTATTATTACTGGGTACCCGTGCTCCAACGCCGCCAAGCATATGTTATCCAGCGTCTCGGGCGTGACCTTAGAGTCGGAGTCGAGAACCATTACGTAGTCGCCGTCAGCGGCCCTCGCCCCATCGTCTAGGGCGCCGCTCCTCCCGCCACGCGGGTTGCGCCTCCAGTAGATCTTAACGACCCCCCTCCCTATCTCATCCTTCAGAGCCTCCCTAAGCCTCCTCACGTAGTCCTCACTATCGTCAGTAACTATTAGGACGTCGCCCACGCAGTACTTACTCCTCGATATGGCGTCCGCCCTAGCCTTAGTGGCCTCCACGAGCAGGTCGAGGGGCTCGTTCTTAGTCGGAACGATAATCGTTAACCTGACCCTCCCCTCACCCCCGCTTCCCAAGCCCTCCCCGCTCCCCGGGTTGATCACCCATGACACGCCCTTATACCTCAGGGCCCTGAGGTATATGAGAATATGATACCCTAGCGAGATGACTAGCGAGCATAGTGATGCTATGGCGGCGGCAAGGGTCAGCATCATCCCTTCCACGTCCCAAAACCCACTCACCGCAGGTAATTAAGGTCTTACGGTCGATGCATTTAGGTAAAGCGTTTAAACGCTTATGCAAGTTACGCGCGGTGCGTTCGGATTGTTCCGAACGTTCGACACGAGGTGATCGGCGTGGACGCCCTCGTAAGCCTTCTAACAACGCTCAGGCTCCCCATAGCGGCCGCCATGGCGTTATCGGTGCTTCTAAGGAGCGGGAGGCCGATGGCGCTCTCGGAGCTCTCCGAGGCAACAGGTTACGCCAAAGGCCACCTCTCAACAGTCCTCAGGTTGCTTGAGGAGAAGTCGCTGGTAGAGCGTGTGAGGGTCAGCGGCCGGAAGCTACTGTTTAGGGCGAGGGTTGAGGGCCTCAGAGCCCTCCTTAAGGAGCATCTGAACGAGCTTAAGGCATACCTAAGGAGCGTTGCTGAGGAATTGGGTGATGAGTCGCTCGCAAGCGTTGCTAGGGCTGTGGAGCCAGAACTGCATGCGATGCTCAATAGGTTGGACGATGAGGAGGTGTGAGTAGTGGCGGGCAAGCTAGTCATTGAGGGGGACTCTAAGGAGGTCATTATAGTCGCATGCGGCCCCGCAGGAGACGACGGCGTGCTGGCCGCTAAGGTCGGCATGGCTGTGGCTAAGGCTAGGAAGAGGAGGGCATCGATCCACGTGATCTCCCCCTTAGGGAGGCCCGACTACATGGAGGTAGTGAGGCCCGTGATTCAGGGGAACATAGGGATAACCATGTGCATCAGGTTCGAGGGAGAGAGTCCTGAAGACCTGCAGAGGCTCGTGAGTAGATTGGGTGGGGAGGGAGCTGACCCAGCGGTTTTCCTAGTTGGAAGCGGGTGTGAGGCCTATGAATCCCTACTTAGGGAGTTGGGCGTACCTTACGAATCGATCGGACGGAGGTGATCGCGCGTGAGCGGCGAAGGTCAGGTCGAGATAATCATAACCTCGGACAGGTCCATGATGAGCAACCACCACGGCAAGGAGTTCCTGGGCTTCATGACTACAGGCCCGGCGATAGGCATACCTGAGAGGCTGTGGATGTGGTTAGCGGCGCCTAAGCTTAAGGTTGATAGGATGGGGAGGCCTGTGGAAGCGCCCTACGGGCTGAGGAAGGTTGAGGCGGTACTGCAGAACGCCGGCTTCAACGCAGCTATAATAGACCCAGACCATATACACAAGCACTTAGACAAGCTTAAGGTACTCATGGTAGGGCATCACGACTTCTTCGCCTACGGCCCGCCAAGCAATGAGTGGTGGATGCTCGTAGGTAAGGAGCCCGTCAACAGGGTATCGTTCAGAA
>JAMOVB010000054.1 GCA_027061705.1 Desulfurococcales archaeon | reverse complement strand
AAGTTCCTAATGGCGTTAACCTCGCCCTCCTGTAAACTACTTGACGCCATGAAACCCCTAATCACTTCGGACACCCACCCTAAGACAGCCTCGAGAAATTAAGCGCTACTGCATGCTCTGCGGGCGAACTCCTCAACAATACTGACTAGCCTCTCAGCATCAAAACCTTGGCTAACTCTACTTGCCTGGAATGATATTACGTGATACTCTCCAGCAACCTTAGCTACTGTTAGCCTGATACTCAACCCCTCAATCTCAAACCACCTAGTGATGCATGAATCGACGTTATCAATACTTAAGCACTGCTCAACCTGCACACACGACCTTACGGGCGTTACGTCTCCGAAAACATCGCATAGGCCGTCATCGCTACACACGTACACAACCTTAAGATGGTTCCTAACAACATGCTCTACGATCAAACGCCTGCCCCCAAGAGAGGACTGCCTTAGCCTTAAAGCAGGGGTTGTAGCTCCTCACCGCAGTACGGGCACCGCCCGTGGAGCGATCTGTAATCGCCCGAACAGAAGTAAACGTTATCTCCCTTTCTACAGCACTTGGGGCAGTAGTATATCTGATCCCTGCCAACTACTAGCTTCCTGTTGCATATAGCGCATCTCTTGGTAGCCCACCCTAAATGACCGCCGGAGTTTATGCCTTTAGGCGTGCTCATACCGCTACCCACCTACCTACTAGCGGTCTGCTTGCCCTAATAAGATTTACCAAGCAACCGCGGGTGGGTTAAAAGCTAAGAAACTTAATACTTAACAACCGGTAAAACCATAGGTTTGGAAGTATGGCAGTAGTTAAGATATGCGCAGTCGGCGACGTACATGGGAGTAGGTACTTCAGCGTCTTCGCAGCTTCCCTCAGAAGCATAGTCGGGTTTAAGCCCGACTTCATAGTCTTTGCAGGCGACATGGTCGACGAGGGTAGGGTTGAGGATCTTGAACCGATATTAAGTGCAGTGCGAGGGAAGTTCCCCGGAGTACCTATAATTTCGGTCTTCGGTAATGAGGAGTACCATGAGCTCGAGAACAAGTTCATTAAAAGATACCCAGAGGTTATCTGGCTTAATGACACTCCGGCAATACTAGTCGCTAACGGCGTTAGGGTGGGTTTCGTCGGCACACGCGGTGCTCTCGAGAAGCTAACGTTCTGGCAACGTCGGCACAAGCCGGAGCTCGAGCTGGTGTATAGGGAGAGGCCTAAGATCATTAAGAAGCTGATAACCGAGGTTCGGAAGTACTCAGATCTAGTGGTCTTCGTCACCCACTACGCACCCACGTTCATCACCGTTAAGGGCGAGCCAGAGAAGGTTTACCCGTACATGGGCTCTAGGGAGATGGAGAAGGTCATAAAGGAGGTTAAGCCGGAGGTCGTAATACACGCACATGCCCATAACGCTAGGAGGGTTGAGGCCGTATTAGATGGTGTTAGAGTTTATAATGTGTCCCTCCCTGCTAGAAAGGGTATAACACTGATAGAGGCTCGCCCCCGCACAACCCTACTTACGTTCGTGGGTGGAGGTATTGGGTCTTCCCATAAGTCTTGAGGAGATACCTGAGGGCGTGGGCAGACACCCTATAGTTACCTACGCCCTGATAGCGGCTAACGTGATAATATACTTCGTGCTCTCCACGTCGTACTCCTTCTTCGGGTTTAGCAGCTATAACGAGGTACTCAGAACGCTAGGAATGTACCCGGCAGACATAATGGATCCAACGAAGTTCTACAGGGTCTTCACATCAATGTTCCTTCACGCAGGGCTCCTCCACCTCTTCGGAAACATGCTCTTCCTCTTCATATTCGGTAGAGATGTTGAGAAAGTTATGGGTCACCTCAAGTTCCTAGCGTTCTACCTAATATGCGGGATCATAGCAAGCATATTCAACACCGTAAGCATAGCGATACTCCCTACATCATTCCTGCTCAGCAAGGTTCAGGAGTACATCCTACCCTGGATGATCCCCTCAGTCGGGGCTTCAGGTGCTATAAGCGGCGTGCTCGGCGCGTACCTAATACTATTCCCCAGAGCCAAGATCATAGCGATATTCTACTTCTTCCCGATACTCATGACTGCAGAGTTCTACATCTTCATCTGGTTCCTCTACCAGCTCATAATGGGGTTAACCCTCTGGGCCTCTGCAGGCATAGCGTTCTGGGCGCATGTAGGGGGTTTCCTAGGAGGGATGGCGCTGCTTCCCGTCTTCGTTGATAGGAGACTGTTAAATATTATTAGAAGGTATAGGAGGCTACTCTCAGCTTACTACAGCATATAAACATATTGAAGAGAACGGCAGTAAGGCTTCAACCTTTTCAAATACCTAGAATAAGCGCTAAAGGCTTAAGCTAAGCAGGCCCAGAAATATCGGTGCGGAAAGCACAGCAACACACTCCCTAAGCTCCTCCCTCCACTTCCTATACAACTCCCTATCCAACCTCAGAAGCCTTAGGAAATCCTCCTTACCCTTAATGCTTAAGTCAACGCTATATCCTGTGAAGTCGTGAAGTAGCTCACCATATAGTGTGACGGCCGCCTCGTTTAGTGATGCGCCGTTAATATGAGATTTAATGAATGCCTCGGTAAGCTCTGTGAGCCTGCCCACGCGTCTAACTAGGTACGAGGCTGGGAGGTGCTTCTCAGAGATCCTGTCTAGGAAATCATATATGCTAAGACCCTCAGTGCTTATCCTGCCGGGCGTCACCTCAGCAAGCGCTATCGACCTGGAGATGCCTCCGCCAACAGCCCTTAAAGCGTCGTAGAGCGCTCTAGTTTCCTTAACAGGGCTGTACATCAGAAGCCCCTGAAGCGCCCTCCTAAATTTAC
>JAMOVB010000053.1 GCA_027061705.1 Desulfurococcales archaeon | reverse complement strand
GGGCTGTGAAGTACTACCCAGACTGGTACGGCAAGCACGGCTTCACACGGGCTCCAGTAATAAGAACTAAGGTTAGGGCAATAAACGTCGGCAGGCTTAACGAAATTCTCGACACCCTCATAATGCGTGGGGAGATTAGCCAGACCGACGGGTACTATGAAATTGACCTCTCGTCAATGGGCATCAATAAATTGCTTGGCGGAGGCTCCATAGATAAGAGAGTGAAGGTCAAGGTTGCCTACGCTACTGAGGAGGCTGTCCGAAAGATTAAGGATGCTGGCGGTGAGGTAATACTAGCGTCCGAGGAGGAGTGAAGAGCTGTAGTGCGGAGAAAATTAAGCTTTTAACGACCCCGTACTAACCCATAAGGGATTGAGGGATGAACTGGCTAGACGCGTTCGCCAAGATAGGGGATTACTTCCCCTCCCCGCCGAAGCCTGCGAGGAAGCCAGACCTCAAACGTAGGTTAATCTACACTGTTCTCGCACTCATAGTTTATTACATGCTCGCATCCACCCTAGCCTTCCCGCTCGCGGCATACCCTAACGCCACGGGCGTGCCCCTCCCCCAGATAGTTAGCGTAATATTCGCGTCGACCAGAGGCTCCATAGCCCAGCTGGGCATAGGTCCGTTAGTCACCGCTGGCCTCATCATTCAGATCCTGGCGGGTGCCAAGATAATAGATCTAGATTTAACTGACCCCAGCGATAGGAAGCTATTCACGCAGGCTGAGAAGGGGTTAGCAGTACTTATAGCGGCGGTCGAGGGCTTCGGCTTCGCCCTCTACTACAGACTCAACATATTCATCACGCTGGCCCTCTTCCTTCAGTTCATGGTCGGCGCCTTCATACTCATAATCCTAGACGAGGCGATCCAGAAGGGCTACGGGATAGGGTCTGGAGTAAGCCTATTCATCCTCGGCGGCGTTGCTAGGAGGATAGTTGTCGACATGTTCAGCCCGCTGAAGGTCGGTAACAGCAACGAACTCTTCGGATTCTTCCCCTACTTAGTTCAGTCACTTCAGGGAGGCGTCGTTGACTTCGAGCGACTAATCTACGGGAGATACATACCCGGGATAGGGACCCTGCCCTCACTAACCGGGTTAATAGCGCTCTTCATACTGGTGTCGATACTAGTCTATCTGCAGCAGATGAAGGTTAACATACCGGTAACCATGCAGAGACTGCCGGGTATTAAGAGTAAGGTCCCGCTTCAGTTCCTCTACGTAACTAACATCCCAATACTGCTCGTTGGCATAGTGTTCTCCGACTTAATACTGTTCAATAATCTAGCCTCAGCCTACCTAGCAGCTAAGGCCCCCTGGCTCGCAAACGCTTTGCGGACTATGGTCTACTACATGGCGCCACCGCGGACTATGTTGGAGTTGCTCTACAATCCTGTAAGAATCGCTGTGTACTCAGCCCTGCTTATAGGGTTGTCACTGCTCTTCGGCCTTATGTGGATTGAGGTGGCTGGCTTAGGTCCTGAAGCGCAGGCCGAGAACCTGATAAAGTCCGGATTGCAGATGCCTGGCCATAGGCGGAGCCCCAAGCTACTTCAGAACGTGCTTGCTAGGTACATCTACCCGCTAACGATACTTAGCTCGCTTATAGTCGCTGTCATAGCGTTGGTCGGCTACCTCTTCAACGTGTACGGGTCGGGCATGGGGATACTGCTGGCTGTCGGTATCGTGTACCAGCTGTACATGCAGATAGCGTATGAGAGAGCGCTAGAGACTTATCCGCTGCTGAAGAGGTTAATAGGGGAGAAGTGATGTCGGCCCCTAAAGCTGTCGAGGCTAAGATAATAGTAATGGCCGGCCTCCCGGGAGTTGGCAAGTCAACCGTACTCTCAATAGCTAGGAAAAAGTTCGGCGAGCTAGGCGTCGAGACAGAGGTCGTGAACTTCGGCGACTACATGCTTAAGTACCTAATGGAGAAAGGGCTGGTTAAGGATAGGGATGAGATAAGGAAGCTCCCCCTAAGGGTGCAGCAGGAGGCTCAGGCTGCGGCAGCCAGACTGATTAGGGAGCACTTCAACAGCAGGGCATCTGAAAGCAAGGGCGAGTTCGTAGGCTTTGTGGACACCCACGTACTCATAAAAACCCCGACGGGCTTATGGCCGGGTCTGCCCGAGCACGTTATTAAGGAGCTCCGGCCAGTTTCGATAGTCTTGGTTGAGGCCGAACCCTCCCAGATAGTTGCTAGGCAGCTGAGGGATAAGACCAGGTTCCGTAAGGACTACGCTAATGAGAGGCTCGTCAGCGAGTTGATGAGGCTTATGAGGATATACGCGATAGCGTCGGCAACCCTTGTCGGCGCGTCAGTGAACTTCATAGTGAATGAGGAGGGTAAGCCTGAGGAGGCGGCAGCTAAGTTAGTTGAGATCGTGAGGAATATATGATGCTACTCACACTAATGTATGTTGGGGCTATAATAGCGTCGTTTTTGCCCTGGACCCTAGTCATGAAGGCATACGTCAAGAAGGTAGATCTGGAGACAACGGTTGCCGAGCTCAAGGAGGTTGTCGATAGGTTGTCTAAGACACCTCCTAGGAAGGAGAAGAAGCTAAGGATACTTAAGGCAAGGTATAAGGAGCTTAGGGGGCGCGTGAATAGGGTGTTCTTAATGAACATGTTCACCCTCTGGATAGGCATATTCACCTCCCTCATGTTCGCCCGTAGCACGCTCTACTACGCTGTAACCCACCTCCACATGGCTCCCCCGCCCTCGCCAATAAACCTCCCAGGAATATCGATAGGGGGTAGGCTGAATGACCTCGTACTCTACTTAGCAACTGTGGTGGGTTATCAATACTTCCACAACAACTAC
>JAMOVB010000052.1 GCA_027061705.1 Desulfurococcales archaeon | reverse complement strand
CCCTCACTCACTGCCAGCACCTTAGCCCGCGCCGGCACTTCAGTAACGCACTCCCTATGACTCATCCAGACCGCCTCGCAGTCTCCCCACCCGTCGAGCAGCGGATCCCTTTTGAGAATCTTGACCAAAGTCCTGCCGAACTCACCATCGCATTCCTCAACAACCCCTCCACAGTACCTAGCTATCAGCTGATGCCCTAGGCAGATCCCGAGGGTTGGGATTTGACGGTCGAGTATGACTTCACATAGCCTTAGACCCTCATTAAACTCCTCAGCACTTAGCGGGCCTCCTGAAAGAACAACAGCCTTAACCCTGCCGTCGCTGATGAGCTGCTCAGCATTCTCAGGGTCGGCGATAACTGCGTAGGCCCCCAGCTCCCGAAGCCTTCGAGCTATTAGATGCGCGTACTGACTTCCGAAGTCAACCACAAGTACGGTATCCTCTGCCGTCCTCTCCACCGCTTCTGTTTTCAATATTAGGGTTATAAAATTTCCTGAAATCATTTAAAAATAATGCTATTTTTATTAACATAAACATGCATATCAGATAAGTAAAACGTCACTCTAAAGGGAACGAGCGCCGGTTACGTTAAAGCCTTAAACCACGGGAGTGTAGGAACCTCAACGTAATCTAACGCGTATAACTCCTCAAACAATATGTAAAATGGCCTCCACCCATGAGGGGGGCACAGGTCATAATAACAGCGGATGAAAGTTTATTCACAGACTTTAGGGGAGTTGTTCACGTGGGTTTCGTAACATGCTTTCCTGACGAGATGTTCTTAAGGAAGGTGCTCTCCAAGCTCATATGCATAAGGCCTAAGATCAGCGAGTCCGGGGAACCGTCGTGTGTCCCCTACGGCGTAGCTAAGGTTGAGGCATCATTGCTGGCGTACGGGATCCCTGAGGAGATTGTTAGGGTGGTGCATCCAGACGCTCTTGAAAGAGTAGTTAGCGAGGATACTAAAGTGTTTCTGATAAGCGCTATGGATCCGCTAGGCTTAGGGCCTGCAACGACCACGGCAAGAGCGCTTCTAGGGGGTGAGCCGTATGACGCTGCTTGCTTCCGCAGGTTAATGGCTAAGATCTCAAGGCTTCGTAGGAAGGTGTGCCCAGACGCTAAGGTCATAGTGGGCGGGCCCGGGGCTTGGCAGCTCTTAGTTAAGGACTGGATACAGGACGCCCTAGGCGTTGACTGCGTGGTTCTGGGGGAGGGGGAATTGGTCGTGGGCGAGCTCGTTGAGAGGGCATTGCAGGGTGGGAAGCTACCGCGTGTCGTTAAGGGCGGGGCAGTGCCGCCGGATGAGATACCGTTGGTCAGAAGACCAACAATAAAGTACTTCGTCGAGGTTACGCGCGGGTGCTGGAGGGGGTGCGCTTTCTGCGACCCAACAACTAGGGCGTTCCGCACGCTACCAATCGATAGGATCCTTGAGGAGGTTAAGGTCATGGCGAGAGAGAGCGACACCATAGTCATCCAGACTGAGGACATATTCTCATATGGCTACAGACCCTCGCTGAGGGGTCGTCCGAACCGTGACGCCATAGTTAGGCTATACAGGAGCATTAGGGAGGTTTTAGGGTCTCCCAACATATACCTATCCCACTTCTCATTCCCGCCAGTCCTACTAGACCCTCAAACTATAGACGGGATAAACGAGGTCTGCGAGGTGAGTGAGAGGAGGATATATGGCGGCATACCCGGTATTGAAAGCGGCAGCCCTAAGATAATAGCTAGGTGGATGAGGGGTAAGCCCTATCCCTTCACACCGGAGGAGTGGCCGGACATCGTTAGGACGGCTGTAGGCATACTAAACGATAAGCACTGGTTCCCAGCATGCACGATGATAGTCGGGTTCCCGAATGAGGAGCCTTCAGACACGCTTAAGACTATCGAACTGATAGAGGATCTGAAGGGAACCGCCTCCTTCCTATGTCCCTTCGTCCTAGTGCCTCTGGGCGGGCTTAAGGGCCTCGGAATAGGGAACGTCAGGTTTTACAAGGAGCATGTAGAGCTGATTAAGGAGGCGTGGCTCCATAACCTAGACGTCATAAGTAAGTACAGCAACTACCTCGGGGGATGGGGGGCTAAGGGGGCGATAGCCTCGGTGATAATTAAGGCGGCAGCAAGCTTCGGCCGCTCAATGCTCAGTAAGTGGGACTGCAGCGGTAAGGCGGAGGAGATAAAGAGAAGGTTGCTTGAGAGCATAAGGAAGACGTTCCTAAGGATTAGGGAGTTGAGGGGCCCTGCTGAAGTCGAGGTAGGCGCCACGGCGCTTAAGGCTGGGGAACCCGTTAAAGAACGCTTACCGCCTAAGCCCTGCTAGTTGTGAAGCATCGCAATCAATGGCGCCTAACCGGGTAGGGCTAAAAATCTGTACCGATGTGCTTAAGCCCCCGCTAGCTCGAAGTGCTCGACCCTAATGAGAGCGACGCCCTGACTTAAGACGAGCTTAATGTAGCTGAAGTACCAGAGGTTGTTACGTATCTTAGCTATGCCGACCTCAAGGGTGGAGACCTTCGACGAGTTACTGCTTAACTGCTTGAAGAACACCCTATACCCGTCGTAGCTTCTGCCACCTATGCTTAACTGCGCCTTCTTAACGCTCACTACCTTCCAGCCAGGTAGTGATGACTTCAGCGTCCCGTTCGGGAACATGTATATTCTTAAGCGACCCATGTCACCGGATGCCAGCATGTACTGGTTTAACTTCATGAGTAGCATGCGTCCGTAGAGTGCCGCGTTAGCACCTGTTAAAACCCTGCCGTTGGGCATCTCGACCTTAACCACGTTGCTGAAGTCCTTAGTAATCCATAGGAGGGCGCTAACGTTCTTACCCTCGGCAGATATGCTTATCCTAACCTTGTACGTGCTTGCGTTGGC
>JAMOVB010000051.1 GCA_027061705.1 Desulfurococcales archaeon | reverse complement strand
CCTCACTCATCAGTACGGGGATCAGGTTATCACGCCTTAACTCCTCCTCAACACGCCTCCACTCACGCTCGGCAACCCTATCCGACGTTATGCCCGGCCACCCGACCCAGAGCCCGCCGAAGACGCGGTGTATGCTCGCTAACGCCGTCGCTAGGCCCCCGGTACTCTGCTGAAGCCTTAACCTACCCTCCTTCCTAACCACCGTTACCGGAAGCCTGTTCGAAACAAGTATGAGTCTACCCGCGCCGCTCACATCCACACCCAAGATAAATACGGCGCGCACCAAAATAACGATGGTTGATCCGTGCACACTCCCGACTCCCTAACGAGGACCTCCCCCTACCCACACCCCCTCTACGGCCGCGGATCTCGCCCCTTATCAGGGCGGCGAGGGCGACCGCCAGCGCCACAAGCACAGCCAGCGTTATTAGGTATGCCGTCAACGTCTCCCTAAAGTACGTATTCCCAAGCGAGCCAACCCATGCGCCGCCGAAGCCTAGGGCTTGGGTGAGGACGTAGTGAATGACGCACAGCACGGTGACGGCGTAGGCTGCCACCTCCGGACGCGCGGTGAGGTCAAGCAGGTTCCTAACCTCCGTCAACTAAGCGTTACTAGTGTTTATAAGAATATCTTAACAACAGTTATTTACCCCAGATACACTCACACATCAACCGAATTAACCCTCAACCAGTAAGTGTAGTGGGTGTGGAGAGCCTTGGGTGAGGGGGGAGACGGCAGGGACGCGATAGTCGTCCTGAAGAACGTGAAGAAGGCCTACCGCGTCGGTGAGGTCGTGACGTGGGGGCTTAGAGGGGTCAACATGGTCGTTAGGAGGGGGGAGTTCGTCTCGATAATGGGTCCCTCAGGCTCAGGCAAGACAACGCTCCTCAACATGATAGGCCTCCTAGACAAGCCAACGTCGGGGGAAGTCATAATAGACGGCATACCCGCGTCCAGGCTTAAGAGCAAGCAGCTAGCGCTCGTGAGGAACAGGAAGATAGGGTTCGTATTCCAGCAATTCAACCTAATCTCACGCCTGACCGTATATGAGAACATAGAACTCCCACTAATACCTAGGGGCGTCCCAAGAAGGCTCAGGCCAAAGCTCATCGTCGAAACCCTCCTAATGGTTGGAGGGGATAAGTCATGGCTTAGGAAGAAGCCCACGCAGCTCTCCGGAGGCCAGCAGCAGCGCGTCGCCATAGCTAGGGCGTTAGTCAACAGACCCGCAATACTTTTGGCCGACGAGCCCACCGGGGCGCTCGACCGCAAGGCTTCAAGGATAGTTGTGGAGACCTTCAAGAAGGTTAACGCTTCTGGCCAGACCGTGATCGTGGTTACGCACGACCCTGAAATAGGGCACTGCGCCGAGAGGATGCTCAAGATAAGTGACGGCGTAATCGTCGGCGAGGTTAAGCCCGACCCAAGCAAGTGCATACTCAACACGTTGAGGGGATGAACATGTTGGTCATCAACATATTTCCGCAAAATATATTCCTCCCAACCACACTAGGTGATAGGTGTTGAGGATGAGTAGCGCCTGGTCCAGAGTCGCCGCAGCCCTACTCCTCGCCGCAACCATAGCCTCAATAACTGCGGTAGCGCCTCCAGCGAGCGGGGCGGCGCCCGGCGGCTTGATACTCATAAGCACTAACGTCTACTCATCAGCAGGCACCAAGCAGGTCTACCCTGGAAGCAAGGACGTGACGATGGTCGTCGAGGTTCAGAATAATGAGGCGTTCAACATAAGCTACGTCCAAGCATGCTTCACATTCCCCCGGGGAATAACTCCCGCCTCAGGCTACGGGAGCTGCGTTGACGCCACAGACCTTAACGGTGCTTACCGAACGCACTACGCGCCCGGCCAGATATTCAAGTTCACGGAGGTCGTCAACATAAACAAAAGCGTCTCCCCAGGAATCTACGCCGTAATGCTTAAGATCTACTACACCATAGACGAGCCCAACCAGAGCGTGAGGACGTTCAAAACCCTCACGACATGGATTACCGTGTCGAAATACCCGCCGGTGAAGCTCAAGATAGTTGACGAGTGGTGGGGGAGCAGCGAGGTATTCCCCGGAACCTCCGGCGCCACCCTATACGTCAGGCTGAAGAACGTGGGCTCCACGAACGTTAACGGCGGCAGGGCAGTACTGACGCTGCCGAGCCCCCTAACCCCAAGGAAGATCAGGGTCAACGTCCCGGCGCTGAGTAAGGGGTCGGCAGTCACGCTGGCCTTCAACGGCATAGACGTGCCCGTCACGGTCAAGCCGGGGGTGCTGAACTCCTCCCTAAACCTCAGCTTAACGGCCGTAACGCAGGACGGCGTCACCTACAGCTACAAGGTCCTCAAGACCGTGCCCCTCAACATCTCCAAACCGCCTAAACCCCTCATCAAGGTGATTAACGCTGTATGGGCGCCCACCTACAAGTCCTCCAGAGGCGTTACGATATACGTCACGCTCCAGAACCTAGGGCAGACAACGCTTCAGGAGGTCGTCGCTAACCTGACCCTCCCGCCAGGCGTGCTGACCCGCGGGCAGAGGCCCTACGTGATAACAACCCACACGACACCCGTCTCCTTCGGCAACGTATTCACGCTGGCCTTCAGAAACCTTAACGTATCGCTTGAGGGGCTGAGCTCCAGGAACATGACGCTTAACCTAAGCATAGTTGGCTCCTACCGCGGCGCCCAGTACGTGACTTGGGTCGAGTTAAGCTTCAGGCTCAGGCCGATCAGCGAGAACGTCCTCTACGTGATGCAGGAGGGCTGGGTGTGGAGAGGAGGGCCGGGCGAAGCCCTCCCGACATCAAAACACGTTACCTACGAGGTCAGGCTAGTTAACCTAGGGCAGGACCCGATATCCATAGTAGTGCCTAAGGTGGAGCTACCGAAGGGCTTCAAACTACTCTCCTACGGAGGCTCCTGCCTAGCAGGCGTCACCCCAGGCTCCACATGCACCGTCGACCTAACAATAGATGTGTCAGGTAACGTGAGCCCCGGAAGCTATGAAGGCACCTTAAAACTCACCTATGTTGTGTCGGCCGGCGGTTCATACCTGTACGCGGGCAAGAGCGTTAACCTCACCCTCAGCGTAAAGCCCCCGACGGCCTACGAACCTAAGCTACTGCTCAGCAGGGTTGGGTGGGGCGTGACGACGCCGGCTACGGCGTACGGTAGGGAGCGTAGGGCGGCAGCCACCGTAACCATAGTTAACCTTGGCAGGTACGGCGCCAGCAACGTCTACGTCACCGTAACCACGTCGAACCGCAGCATTAAGATACTCGATAATAAGGGCCTATGCGCCTCCACATTGCCCTCGGGAAGCGCCTGCAGGCTCACACCGTACTTAGACCTAGGAAACGTCACTAAGGGTAAGGTCCTGCTGAGGATTAACGTAACGTACTTCATAACGGACTACGGGGCGTACGTGAGGAGGGTTAAGGTATTCAAGGCGGCCCTCGACATCTCGACCTACGCCGCCCAGCACCTCGGTAACCTACAGCTAATCAGTGACGACTGGTCCGGAGGCCTTGACGTATACCCCAACACCAGCGGAGCCACCTACACCGTCGTCCTAGCGAATCACTACCCGTTCAACGTAGCCGCTGTCGCCGCATACCTAGAGAACCTCCCGCAGGGCATAAGCCCGCACCACGGCGTCAGGCTGGCGTACGTGGCCGGACCCGTGCCAAGCAACCAGCTAATAACCCTAAACTTCCCGCTCGACGTCTCAGCAAACGTTAAGCCCGGAACCTATAAGGCGACGCTGCTCGTCAAGTACGTTGTCGAGTCAGGAGGGTCGGAGTTCTTCAAGACGTCAAGCTACGACGTAGTTCTGAGGGTCAGTAGCATTAAGCGCGGGATCGAGGTGGTTACGGCTGGGTGGGCAGGCAACCCGGCACAGCCGGGGACGTACGGCAACTACCTGTACGTCGTCCTAAGGGACGACGACTTCTCAGTCGTTAGGGGCTTAACAGCGCACGTGCTCCTGCCTAAGGGCTTCACGTCAACGGTGAACAATAGGTCGTCGGTCAACATAGTTGCGACGTCATCGCCTCAGCTGGCGTCCCTAGCTTCGCAAGGCCCCAGCAAGCTGGAGGAGGTTCTCAGCAACCCAGCTAGGGCCGCGCAGGAGCTATCGACGCTCGCGCCTGCAGGGCAGCTGAGTAAGGGCGACTTCGCGTTCCTAGTCATAGGGGTTAACGTGCTTAACGTCACGCCAGGCACCTACTGGGGCAACGCCACCCTAACGTTCTTCGACCAGTGGGGCGACCTTAGGGTCTGGCATATCAGGTTCCCGATAGAGGTTCTGGGCTCGGCACTCTACATTAAGGTGTGGAGCAACACGGTGCTTGACTTCAATAAGTCTAGGGAGGAGCCCGTGACGATAAACATACTTAACGAGGGCTCGGCCCCGATCTACAACACCTACCTAATGCTGTACTCACCGACATCCTACCTACTGGTTAAGTCGGCCCCAATATACTTGGGGACGCTGTGGCCTGGCAGGGTGAGGAGGGTTAACGTCACCGTGTTCTTCAACCCGATATCATTATCGCAGGCGCCGGTAACAGTGACCTACGGGAACATGCCGTTCATGATAACGCTGCTCTACAGCGACGTCATGGGCGTTAGGCATGTGTACAACGCATCAATAACTGTCAGCGTCTCCCCATTCATCAAGCTGCTAGTGCAGGGAGTTAAGGTGACTCAGGAGGGAAGCACGGTAAGCCTCTCAGCAACGCTCACGAACCTGGGGAACGCCCAAGCCCAGAGGGTCGTTGCTTACCTACGTGTTAACGGGAGGCTAGGTCCGCCCTCCTTCATAGGTGATGTCGACCCCTCATCCCAAACGTCCTTCGAGGTCAGCGCTAACGCGAGTGGGAGGGTCAGTAGGGTCTACCTAATCCTCAAGTACAGGAACCCGTTCAACGAGCCTAGGGAGGTCGTGCTGCCCTACAACGTGAGTGAGTACATACCGCCACCAACCACAACAACGACCGTGGCTAAGGGCGTGTTCGCCAGTATAGGGCCGTACAAGATAGGCGTGGTGGCGGCCGTCATAGCCTTCTTAGTGGCTGTGGTAATCGCTATTAAGAGGTACTTAAGGAGGCATGAGGTTGCTGAGGTCCCGATCTAGCGGGTGGTTGCTTTGGTATCAGTGATGGATATATTCAGGTACTCCTACAAGGTGCTGACGGAGAAGAGGTTTAGGGCGGTACTGACTATCATAGGCATAGCTATAGGGCCCCTAGCCCTAGTCATGATGACCTCCACCGTAAGGGGTTATGCTTCCTACGTTGAGAGCCAGCTACTCGCGCTAGGGCAGAACACGATAGTAGTAACCCCCTCATCAGGCTACACGCTGACTGAGAGCGACCTTAAGTTCATAAGGAGCATTAAGGGCGTCGCGGACGCGCAGCCCTTCTACATGACTCAAGCGATAATTAAGACACCCTCCCAAACCATAAGGGCCTACGTCTACGCCATAGACCCGTCAATACTTCTCAAAGCCATCGGCAACCTGAAGCTGGAGTGCGGTAGGTTCCCGGCGCCGAACCAGATAACGCTGGCGACGCTGGGTCACTCGGTAGCGTACTCCGAGGGAACAGGTAAGCAGCTCTTCAAGCTTGGGGACGCCATAACGCTCCTCATACCTAAGGTGGAGCACGGCGGCAGAACAAAGCTGGAGCGCGTCGTGGTTAGGGTTGCCGGCATCCTCGAGCAGTACGGCGGAGCCATGTTTGTATCGCCCGACCAAGGCGTGTTCCTTCCGGAGCTCGCCGGCGAGAGGCTACTCCACATGAAGCAGTGGTCGGGGATCTTCATAGTTGCTAAGTCGCCGAACTACGTCTCAAGCATAGTTAACGCGATAAGGAACGCCTACTCGGATAAGGTAAGCATAATCGCTTTCCAACAGATAGCTAAGGTAGTGTCCTCAATATCGGCGGCGATGGACTTCATAGCGTTCTCAACATCCCTCTCAGCATTCGCGGTTGCCGTCGCGGGCACTGCGGCCACTATGATAACCTCAGTCATAGAGCGGACTAGGGAGATAGGCGTTCTCAAGGCCCTGGGCTTCACGGACGGTCAGGTCACGGCCATGATCCTCGGGGAGGCGATAATAATGACGGCTATCGGGGCCGCGATAGGGATAACGCTCGGATCTCTCGGCGCCTACGTCATGGCTTCACACGGCCTCACCATAAGCTCAGGGGCGAGTAAGATAGTGATTAGGGCGCCGCCGAAGATAACGCCCAGGATAGTAGGCTACACCGTAGCGATAACGCTGGCTGTCGGCATAATAGGCGGGATATTCCCGGCATACCGGGCCGCTAAGATACCGCCCGCCGTAGCGCTCAGGTATGAGTAGCGATGCGCAGGTCAGTTAATGAGGTTTAATACTACCGCCGGTGATATCTTTTCATCACCGCAATTAACGGGCCTCACGCACCGTTGGGTATGGCCGGATAACGGTTTACTTAAGTAAGCTCTGCCCGCGAAGGGCGGGAGAATCCTTTTTACTGGTAACCTGAAACTTCATTTAAGTGATAGCCTTGAGCGCGCAGTCAGCGAGCGCGGAGGTAAAGCCGAAGAGGCTCGTCGTCACTAACCCGGACCTCTGCGTGGGCTGCATGTCATGCATGTTCGCCTGCGCGAGGAGGTATCCGAGCGGCGGGCTTGCCAAGTCAGCGATACATGTGAGGAGTGTCGGTGGCTTCGAGAAGGGCTTCACAGTCATAGTGTGTAGGGCGTGCCCCAACCCACCATGCGCTAAGGTCTGCCCCACCGGAGCGCTAACCCCTAGGAAGGGAGGTGGGGTCATACTCAACCCGGCTAAGTGCATAGGCTGCGGAATGTGTAGGGAGGCCTGCCCCTTCGGCGCCATCCAGTGGGACACCGACCAGAATAAGCCGATGATATGCGTGCACTGCGGGTACTGCACGAACTACTGCCCGCACGGTGTTTTAGAGCTTGAGGAGGTGAGGTGGTAGGAATGATCGCGGATAAGGCGTTAACCCGGGTCCTCTACATAGATCTAAGCAAGAAGTCATACTGGGTTAAGGAGAGGCCGGAGCTGTTCGAGAAGTACCTAGGCGGGACGGGCGTCGCCACGAAGCTCCTTAAGGAGGAGCTGAAACCCACTGCAGATCCCCTAGGCCCCAACAACGTGGTGGTGATGGCCGTCGGGATCTTCACGGGGGCCTACCCCACGGCATCCAAGACAGTCACGATGTTCAAGTCGCCGCTTACCGGCAACCTGGGCGAGTCACACGCGGGAGGCAGGAGCGCCGTAGCTATTAAGATGTCCGGCTTCGGCGCCATAGTGATTAAGGGCGAGAGCGACATCCCCGTCTACCTATCCATACATGACGGGAAGGTGTACTTCAGGGACGCCACGGCCCTATGGGGCGTTAGGAGCACCTACACTGTTGGCAGGGTCATTAGGGAGCGTGAGGGCTGGCCCGGCCTGAGATCCATAATGAGGATCGGGAGGGCTGGCGAGAAGCTCATAAGGTACGCAGGCGTCGTCACGGAAACCTACAGACACTTCGGCAGGCTAGGCCTCGGCGCGGTCTGGGGCTCGAAGAAGCTTAAGGCCGTAGTGGTTGGCGGGAGGAGAGGCATTAAGGTAGCGGACGCTAGGAAGTATAGGGAGGTCTACGACAAGCTCTACAATAGGATAGTTAAGTCAGACCTGATGAAGAAGTACCACGACCTAGGCACGCCTGTCAACATAATACCGCTCAACAAGATAGGAGCGCTACCCACGAGGAACCTAACCTCAGCGAGGTTCGAGAAGGCGGAGGAGATAAGCGGTGAGGCCATAGCCGCCACAATGCTTGCTAGGAGGGTTGCCTGCAGCCACTGCCCGGTGGCGTGCATCCACATAGCGGCGATAAGGGAGGAGTACCCGCATGAGAAGTACTTCTACACAACCAGGTACGTGTCCTACGACTACGAACCTCTCTACGCCCTAGGCACGATGCTAGGCATATCGGATAGGGAGGGGCTAATGAGGCTGATTGAGGAGGTCGAGGTTCAGGGCATGGACGCTATGAGCACGGGCGTCGCCCTAGCCTGGGCTACGGAGGCCTTCAGCCGCGGAATAATAAGCGAGAAGGAAACGATAGTCAAGCCATCGTGGGGCGACTGGAAGACGTACATCCAGATGGTTAGGTACATAGTCGAACAGCCCAACGAATTCTACAAGAAGCTCGGCGAGGGAACGGCTGAGGCGGCCAAGACCTACGGAGGTGAGGAGTTCGCCATGGTGTTCGGCAAGAACGAGATGCCCGGCTACCACGCGGGCCCGGCAACGCACCTAGGCTACGCCATAGGCGCTAGGCACAGCCACCTAGACAACGCTGGCTACAGCTACGACCAGAAGCTAATAGGTAAGGAGTACCCGCCGCCCGAGAAGGTTATCGACGACCTGATGAAGGAGGAGGCGTGGAGGCAGATACTATCGTCGCTAGTGCTCTGCTTCTTCGCCAGGAAGGTCTACACACCGGAGATAGTGTCGGAGGCTCTAGAGCCTCTAGGCATTAAGATGAGCCCGGAGGACCTGAAGAAGCTTGGGTGGGAGATATACGCTGAGAAGTACAGGCTGAAGCTGGAGCTCGGCTTCGACCTCGAGAAGGACCTGAAGCTACCCAAGCGCATCTTCGAAACCCCCAGCCCGCACGGAATGATAAGCGAGGAGTTCATGAAGAAGGCCCTAGACCACTTCCGCGCCAGGATAAGGGAACTCACGGGCTTTAAGGCCTAAGCTTTTCAAGCCAATAAAGCCCAACCCCTCCTCAAAACACGGGTCCGGAAGCAAGCTTATTAACGCCGCCCGCCCCCGAATATGGGGCCGGGGTTGCGGGCGTCACTCAAGAGATTTGTAGTTGTTACCACCGCCTCAATAGTTGCCGCCCTACTCGCAGTAGCGATAGCCTCCCACACAATGCCTTGGGCCGGGCAGGCCCCGCCCGCCAGCCCAGGAAGCCCACCTAAGGCAGTGAAGACTGCGAGCACTGCCGTAACCACGGCAACGTCAGCGCCGGCGGCAACTACCACCGCCACCAACACCAATGTTATCACTACCCGGAGTGGAGGGCGTGTAAGCACGGGTGTCTCCAGAGCAGAGCTCTTCAAGCCCGGAGGCAAGCCCGTCACGGCCAGAGAGTACGTTAAGCTCATGGGCGTCGGGATAGATGTG
This sequence comes from Desulfurococcales archaeon, assembly GCA_027061705.1. Lineage (GTDB taxonomy): Archaea > Thermoproteota > Thermoprotei_A > Sulfolobales > NBVN01 > WAOL01. The sequence continues at coordinate 2,261 of JAMOVB010000051.1, read as the reverse complement.
GACTGGCTTACATTCAGCCGCGTTAGGCACTACTACTTCTACTGGCGCTCCAGAGGGGTGAACATACCGGCACTATTTCGCGAGAAGGGCTTCAGCAACGTACGCATAAGGGTGGGCGGCGACGTAACCAGTAACGAAACGCTCCTCAAAATGCTTAAGGAGGTCGTGCAGGACTGCCTGCGTGCGGGCGTCATACCCATAATAACCTACACGGCAGACGACCTCAGGAACAACCCGACAAGCTTGAAGGCGCAGGAGCACTTCGTCCGGTGGTGGGTTACCGTAGCTGAGTGCTTTAAGGGAGCCCCCTACGCACTCTCGTACGACCTGCTGATAGAGTCGAGCGGCAAGATAAAGGACTACCCGAACATACTGAACAAGGTCTATAACGAGACCATAGCGGCGATAAGGAAGATAGATAGGTACAGGATACTCATAGTGACACCCGCACACGTGTCAAGCCCGTTCTACCTGAAGTACCTGAAGGTTAGGTGGGACCCATACATGATCGCTGAGTGGCACATATACGCTGGCGGGCCAACGCCGCTCAAGCGTGGCGGGCCGTACAACGAGACATTCATTAGGGAGGCGGTCGAGGCGGCGGTCAGCTGGAGCAGGGAGCACGGCATACCCACGTGGGTCGGCGCGTGGAGGCCTGTGAGGCTTCCGAAGCACGGCATCAAGCAGCACTACCCCGACGGAGCGCCTAAGGGGATATACCCGATGAGCGTTGACATTAAGTTCGCCAAGGTCATGGTCGAGGCGCTTAAGAGCGCTGGAATACCCTACGACGTCAACGCCGATGCCCTCTACTTCAACATAAAGGACCTTAAATGGTACCCCTCACAGGAACCGCTGCTTAAGGTCATACTGCAGGAGAGCGACCCTCGCTCCTGACGGAACCGCGCTGTAAATTTTAAATTTATGGAGAGCATAATCAAGCCTCGCGGAGCGTAGCGTAGGGCAGGAACGCAGGCACCAATCCCTGAGGGGGTGGGGAGCGCTCGTGAGCGGGTGCGGTAACGCCGTCCGGAGGTGGCTACGTGATGGGCAGGCTAGCGGAGTGTGCAGTGCTCGCGGCATTCACGGCAGGCGCGTCCGCCGTGGTTTCGATAGCGAACTTAGCCGGCTCTCTAAGGATACTCGACCTCACGGGCTCCGCCCTACTCCTATCCATAACCGTCTTAGCGTATAACCTGGCCTTCACGCTCATGAGCTGGTTCTGGCCGGCGATATTCGTAGGGCGTCTGAAGAGGAGGGGGTTACTAGCATCATCGACGGCCGGCATGGGCGCCGGCCTCCTAGCAATGGGGCTCTCACCCAACCCCTACATAGTCATACTCGGCTCCGGCGTCGCCGGCGCCTTCTCAGCGTTAATTTACCCCGTAATGGTCACGGTCCTCGCGGACTACTACGGCAAGGACTCCGTGGCGGTCACGAGGTACAACACGCTCTCGAGCGTGGGCTTCATAGTCGGTTACGTGGCGGCGGCCGCCGCCAGAGTTAGGATCGGGACCGCCGAGATGCTGGTCATCACCGCCGCCACCTCACTAGCGCTTACAGCCCTAACGGCCCTCATGCCGCAGAGGTACGTGGTGGTGGAGCCTAGGAGGGTTTCGTACGTCTCGCTAATCCCGCAGCTGACCGGCAGGCTTAGGCCCGTACCCTCACTCATACTGACCCCTAAGGTAGTCTACAACCTTAGGAGGTTAGCGGTAGACTTCGCCAGGATGGTTGCGAGGCATATGCAGAGGAGGCTCCCACTAACCCTGCTCGCCACCGCCGTGCTCTTCACAGCCATAGGGACATTCTTCACGCCTATGCCCGCCTTCCTAAGGTCCGTGGGGCTGAATGACGTTGAGGTATACGTAATATACCTAATATCCTCGGTAGTGTCGACCGTGGCGTACAGGTTCATACACCCGCTCATAAGCGACTCGTGGCGTGCTTGGAGGCTCCTCACGGCGGCCGTCGCCGCTAGAGCGCCCCTCTTCCTACTGCCGACCTACGTAATCCTACTTAACGGCAGGGTGGAGCCCTTCGCAGTGGCTGCAGCAGGCTTCGTGATAGTCGGCATCACGTGGGCAGCCATAAGCTCGTCGCTGACCGCGGTCATCCTGTTCATGGCCGAGAAGGAGAGAAAGGAGGAGAGGCTCGGACACCTCAACGCCATGATAGGGGTTGGAACGATACTCGGGTCGCTCATAGCCGGCCCGATAGCTCAGGAGTACGGGTACGTAGCGCTGTCAGCAACGGCCTCG
>JAMOVB010000050.1 GCA_027061705.1 Desulfurococcales archaeon | reverse complement strand
CTAATATACCCGGTCGGCGGGGGCATATTCATACACGCGCTAAGCGAAAGGACTGAAGGAGGATATGCGCGCTATATAGTGATAGAGCCTCCAAGACCTCCCGAGCACCTACTACGTAAGGCGGAGGAGCTGATAGCGGAGAGGATCCCTGAAGGCTACATACCTAAGTCAGCGCAGGAAAAGGCATGCATGCTTCTAGAGCTCGTGAAGATATCCTTTGAGGGGAAGGGCAGGGGTGGTAAGAGCGGGAGAAGATCCGGAAGGCTTAGGTTAGGGTTAAAGCTACCTTCGAAGAAGCCCTCAGCTAGCGTAGCCCTTCAAGCCGATTACCCGAGACCTGAGGAGCTACTGAACGCCGTCATATATCACATAGTGCGCGATAAGATAAGCGTCGGCATTCTGGAACCCTTCATCAGAGACCCCTACATAGAGGACATATCCTGTAGCGGTCTCGGCAATATATTCATAATACACAAGATCTTCGGACCCATGGAGAGTAACGTAGGGTTCAAGGATCACGACGAACTTAATGCCTTCCTAATAGCCCTTGCCGAGAAGATAGGTAAGCCGCTCTCGAACGCCCGCCCCATAGTGGACGCTACACTACCCGACGGCTCACGTATAAACATAGTTTACGGCACCGACGTGAGCTTAAGGGGCTCTAACTTCACCATAAGGAAGGTGTCTAAAACACCGCTCAGCGTAACCCAGCTTATTAACTGGGGAACGTTCGACGCCCGCGTGGCCGCATACATGTGGATGCTGCTTAGGGAGGGTATGAGCGGCTTCATCTGTGGCGAGACGGCAAGCGGTAAGACAACATCGCTAACAGCGTTGCTGGTATTCATAAGGCCCAGCGCTAAGATAGTGTCTATAGAGGATACCGCCGAGGTCATAGTGCCGCATCCTAACTGGACTAGGGAGTTAACTAGGGATACGGGTAAGAAGGAGAGCAGCGTAACGATGTTTGACCTGCTTAAGGCTGCCCTCAGGCAAAGGCCGAACTACATAATAGTTGGCGAGATTAGAGGCGCTGAAGGGAACATAGCGTTTCAAGCTATGCAGACAGGCCACCCAGTGCTCTCGACGTTTCACGCTGCAGATATAGACAGGCTCATCCAGAGGCTAACTAACAACCCGATAAACGTGCCTAAGACCAACCTAGATTCCCTAAACTTCGCGTGGTTCCAGAGCGCCGTGTACACTAAGCAGGGCTTCCTCGCCAGAAGGATGATTAAGCTCTACGAGCTGATAGGCTACGACCCCTCCAGCGACAGCATACTTGCAGTGCCGGTATTCGTCTGGGAGCCGTCAACCGATAAGTTCATATTCAGCGGTAGGGGCGCCAGCTACCTGCTGGAGGAGAAGATAGCGGTAATGAAGGGAATACCCAGGAGTAGGATTAAGGAGATTTACGACGAGCTAGAGCTACGTAGGGCATTCCTCGAGGAGCTGATCAGGCGTAAGGTGTTCAACTACTGGGATGTCTGGAAGGCTGTAGTTAAGGCCGATGAGCTCGGCATTGAGGAGGCGCTGAAGAGGCTTAGGGAGGGGAGGCTACTGTGAAGAGGCCTAAGCTGAAGGCGCTTAAAACGAAGGACTTAATGCTTAGGTCACTCATAATCTCCTTCGTAATCTACGGCGTGTACTACGCCGTTAACGCTGCCCACATAAAGTATCCGGACAACTACCTGATAGTCGGTATGGCGTCCTTCGTGCTTTTCACTATGCTCTTCCTGCCGCAGTTAATGGGGGTTAAGAAGGAGAGGTTTGAGCCGGACATAAACTTCATATTCATGCTTGCCCACATGCTCTCAGTAGCTACTAGCAAGACCTCCAACGTCAACGTAGTTGGTTCGGTATCTAGGTCCGACCTCTACGGAAAGTACTCGAAGCTATTCCGTAAGGTTTACCTCCTCGTTAAGGAGTACGGGTACGACTTCCCCAGAGCAATGCTCATAGTCAGCAAGGCTGCCGAGAAGATAAAGTATCTTAAGGACTTCATGGAGAGGTACGCCGCTGCCGTAAGGGTGGGTGAGGATATAGAGAGGTTCATGGAGGTCGAGCTAAGGAACTCTATGAACACCTACGAATACATATACTCAAGAATAATGGACTCAACTAGGGTCCTACTAGGGGTTTACACTGCTGTTATGACTTCAGTGATATTCGTAATATCTAACCTCCTAGTTCTCTCAATAATCTTCGGCGGGAACTACTCCCTAATATACATGTCATTCATCGGTTCCTTCTTCTCCTTAGTCGCTGTACTGGCAACACTTAAGCTAGGTCTTCCGAAAGACTTCCTCGTTATCGAGGGGCCCGTGCGTAAGAAGGTCATTCAGCTGCCCTACATAGCTATGCTCATAGGTGTGGCTGCAGCGCTGTGGATCTTCATAATGTACGTGTTCTACATAATCAACATCAACGTATTCCTTCTGATAGCGATCATGGGCGGCATGCTCCTCGGCTCCGGATACCTCTTCAGGAAGATTGAGGGCTTCGTCAGACACGTTGATGAGGACTTCCCTGTCTTCATACGGATGTATGGAAGTAACCTCTCCATAGTTCCCTCTCCTCTGAAAGCTATAGAGCCGCTCACCAGCGTTGTCTTCGGATACATAGCCTCCGCAATACGTAGGCTACACACCCTCCTGTCAAACAACATAAGCTTCAGTGTCGCGATTAAGGAGTTCGCTAGGACTAGCGCCTCTGAACTTATCCGAAGATCCTCAGAGATAGTTAGCGATACGCTGAAGTACGGTGGGAATACCGTTAAGGTTGGTCTGATACTGTCGGATCTTTCCCAGATGGTTAACCGTATAAGGCGGAGAAGGCTTCAGGTACATAAGACCTTCGAGACGTCAGTATATGCCCTCCACACCACGAACATATTGTTGATTACCTTCATAACCTCACTCATGACCATATTCGCCAAGGCACTCTCAAGCATTCAGACTATGATACCGTTCTACGCCATGCCGCAGTCAGTCATAACGATGCTTAGCGTCAGCACCGCAATCTCCCTAACCATAATAAACTCTGTGGCCCTAACGCTGACTAACGGCGGCTTAAAACACACTCTAATCTACTACATGGGCCTACTACTCCTTCTAGGAGGGATTAGCGCCTACATGTCCGGCATACTCGTTGACTACATAATGAAGCCGCTGAGCTCCATAATGACGCAGACCCTACAGCCCGTCTACCCAGCAAACACAACCACTTAAGCGGGGCCGCACCTACGCCGAGAGGAACCCGCCGTCAACAGGTATTAAGGCGCCGTTGACGTAGCTCGCTAAGTCGCTTGCGAGGAATAGTATGACGCGGGCAACCTCATCAGGCTCGCCGAGCCTACCCATAGGTAGCCTTGCGAAGTACCTCATCCCAGACTTTATGACGTCCACCCTGAATTTCAGTATCGCCTCACGCTTAAGCCTCTCGACACCTGCTGTCCGGATCCCGCCTGGAACAACGGCATTGACTCTGAATCCAGCACGCCCGTACTCGCGGGCCAACGCCCTCGTTAGTGCGAGCACGCCAGCCTTACTAATGTCGTAATGAACAAGTCCCTTGGCAAAGGGCAGTATTGCCTCAACAGAACCGACGTTGACTATAACGCCTCCCTTCTCCCTACGCGCCCTAATCATATGCTGCGACATAAGGAATGCGGAGTTAAGGTTCACTCTAATTACCTTCTCAAGGAAATCCTCCGTAACCTCAAGGAAGTCCTTGAACACGTATATGCCAGCGTTATTTACCAGCACGTCAGGAGGCTTCGACGCTATCCTCTCCCACAACCCCCTTATCTCGTCCGGCGAGCTCAGATCCACTCTAAAGTACCTAACGCTAACCTCCGGATTCACCTCCTTAACCTCCTCTGAAACCCTCCTAACGCCCTCCTCATTAATATCAACTAGATATAGGTCTGATCCAGCCTCGGCAAACCGCAACGCCGTCGCCCTACCTATCCCCGAAGCCGCCCCAGTTATCAGTGAAACCCTCCCCTTAAGCGATATTAGCTCAGCCAGAGGCGGCTGGAGACGCATACACACCCTAGTAGGTTTCCGCATTAGGGTTTAAATAACGGATGTAGGTAAGCACTGTATCAGCTACCCGATAATTAGCCTCGGTCGTACCGCCTAGCTCACGTAGAGGGCCGTTACGGCAAGCGACGCCACTATCAAAAGTGAGCCTATCGCCTTTCTTAGCGTTAGCTTCTCTCCTAGTATTTTAACAGTCATAACCTGCGTAAGCATTGGCGAGAGGGCCGAGGCAAGCGACGGGATCATCACACCCAAAGCTTTCAGCGATGCTGTAAATAGAACAAACCCAGCGAAGTAGGATATTATGCCGGACGATGCCAGCACGACGACGGCCTTCTTAGTTACCTTACCTACATTACCGGAGCTTAAACCCAGAGCGGTCAGTACCGGAGCCAGTATCCACACCCTAAAGCCTGCCACCTCCTGCGGCGGTAGTGAGTACTTATTGACCAACTCAGAAATCATTATCGTGCTCAGCGCCCACGCAACAGCAGCCACGTATGCTAAGGTTATGCCACGCGCACTTGCCTTAAAGCCTTCCTCGCTAACCATTAAGTACATGCCTAGTAACGCCACTGGGGTCAAGTATATAGCTATGAGGCCTCTGTAGTCATGAAGCACTGCCACACTTAGTGCTTGAGCTATGAGTATATATTGATAAGCAAGAACCGTGGCAGGCCCGGCCCCTAACCTATCTATACTGGCTATGAAGGAGACGTCGCCAAGACCCGGCCCTATGAGTGCTGAGGCTACGAGAAGCACTATAGCAGAAGCAGTGTTCGGTGGTTTAATACCCGTCAGTAAAAGTAAGGGCACATAAGGTATTGAAGCGAAGGCAGCCCTTAAACCATTAATTAAGGGTGGACTTCTAATGTCAGCTAAGCTTACTTTAATGAACACAGATGCAGTAGAGAACGCTACGGCGGCAGCAACGGCAAACGCTACGCCTACTAAGGCGCTCGACAAGCACATACCCTACTGGGTAGCTCGGCAGAGGGCTTTAACCCTAACCGCCGTGCTCGCCTGTTTACTAAGATAGCGTTACTGAGGAGCCCGAGAACCCGCGGTCGGTGTGGCGGGCCCGCGGGGATTTGAACCCCGGACCACCGGCTTAGAAGGCCGGCGCCCTATCCTGGCTAGGCTACGGGCCCTCGTGAGTTTTATGGTTGTTCCTGCTTTTTAGTTTTTGTTAGTAGTTGGCTTATGTCGACGATTTGCTGGGGCTTTAGCTTGAGCGCTGTTCTTCCGGCCGCGTCGTAGACTCTCTTGGCGTTCACTAGTATTACGTAGTCGCTTGATGAGACTACGTAGCCGTTGCTTAGTGCTAGTACCTGCTTGTCCGTCTTGCTTGCTAGTATTACCTTCCAGTCTGGGGCGTTCTTCCTTATGGCTTTAGCGTGCTCTGCGCTCATGCTCACGGACCTGTCGAGTACGAGGATTACCTCAGCTGGTGCCTGCTCAGTTATATGTTCCTTGAGTATGCCTACCGCCTGTCTTAGGCTTGGGGAGCTGAAATCCCTTACCTTAGCTCCTCTTAGGTCGCGTACTATCCCGTCATCACAGAGGTAGAGTGTCCTGCCTTCAAGTAGCGCTGCCACGGTTATTATGGCGTTGTAGCCGTCGATAGCTAGCTTCTCGCCGGCCAGGTTATTCACGAATTTACTCCTTATTTTGATGGCGTCCTCCTCACTGTGAACACACCTGTATAGTAGGAGCCTCTCCTCCTTGGTGAGTAGGTATCTTGATGTGATGAGGTTTAAGGCCCCCTTGGCTTTATACCCCCTGTTGAGGAGGTATCGGTAATCAACTATAGCTTCCAGAACCTCCCTCCTCAACACGTCCTCGGCACGTAAGCACCCGCTCCTCAACAGGACTTACCCAGTACCTTCCTAACTTCGTTCAGAATGAAGTTAACTAAGGCGTCACTACCTACGCTCGGGTCCGTCACTAGGGTCGCATGTGTGGCTTTACCGCCTCCCTTACCGCCTAACGCCTTAGCCGCCCTCCTAGCGAGCTCGTTCGCCGGCACCACCTCAGCTACCTTACTACCTGCTGAGATCTCGACTGTTAAGCGCTTGCTACCCGGAATAACTATTAGGGCCACGGCGTCAGGATTCTCCGAGCTGAGCTTTTGAAGCACCCAACGAGCAACTTCAGTGTCAGGTATCCTCATAACGTGTGTGAACACCCTAACGCCATTAACGCGTCTCTCACTACGTTTAAGCTCGCTCAACACGGCCTCACGGTATGCCTGCTTGAAGAGCTTAAGCCTGTCCCTAACCTTCTTAAGCTCCTCGGTTAGAGCGCGTGCTCGTTGCAATGCTTCACCGCCAAGGATTTTCGACACCTCGTTAAGCCTCTCCTCAAGCCTCCTAGCGTAGTCACTCACCCTGCTGCCCGCAACGAACTCCAGCCTAACTACGCCGTCGGCTATTCTCTCGGCCCTAACGATTTTCACAGCCCCGACCTCCCTCGTGTTGAGGACGTGTGTCCCGAAGCAGGCCTCAGCGTCGAACTCATCTATGGAAACGACTCTTATGACGGGCTCCAGTATGACTCCCCCCTCATACAGCCTAAACCCGTACCTGCCTTCAGCCTCGTACTTACCCATATACCTGGCCTTAACCTCAATACCCTCATCAACGACTCTATTGGCCGTATCCTCAATCCTGCGAATCTCCTCCAGCGTTAACGGTTTGTAATGCGTTATGTCAAGCCTAGCGCCCTCAACCCTCTTCTCAGCCCCCGCCTGCCAGACGTGGTCGCCAAGCACCCTCCTAGCAGATCCTAGTATGATGTGGGTTGCGGTGTGATGCCTCATGAGCGAGTACCTTCTAAGCCAGTCTATGCGTCCGTGAACCCTCTCACCAACAACGTCTCCCGGTACCTCGGAGTCGAGTTCATGAACGACTACCTTACCAACCTTCTGAACGTTGACCACCCTCCTCTCAACACCGTCTTCGAACACCAGCACGCCAGTATCACATGCCTGCCCGCCACCCTCCGGGTAGAAGCAGGTTCTATCTAGAACTACGTACCTACCGACCGCAAGCTTGACCGTGGCGTCGAACTCCCTTGCGTAAGGGTCTTTGTGGAATATGGCTTCAGTCTCAGGTATGTTGCTGAGCTTTACAGCCCTTATAACCTCGTCAGGTAGTTTAGCCTTGCCCTTCCTACCTTTAATGGGGGCTCTACTGTGTTTGGACGCGACTAGTTCGTAGAAGTTTGGCGGTATGTTGATTCTGAGACCCAGAAGCCTTTCAGCCTCCTCGGCAACGACGTCCGGAGGTATGCCGTGGCTATCGTAGAGCGTTATCAGCTCGTCAACACCTATCCTACCTGCCTTCTTAGCGAATCTCCTAATAACTGCTGGAGCCTTACGTAGGATTTCCTTAAACCTGCTCAGCTCAACATCAACAACGTCCAGGATATAGCCCATGTGCCCGCGGATTTGCGGGAATAAACCCCTCCAGTACCCGGCCTCGAGCTCGAAGAGCTTCGCCACTTTACCGTAATCTAGGCCCCCAAGTAACGCCATGAGCCTGAATAGGCGGCGGAGGACTAGCCTAGCTAGGTAGCCTTCACCAGTGTTTGAGGGTACTACCCCGTCCGCCAGCATTAGCGCTGCAGTGCGCGTCAGGTCGAGGAGCGCTAATACTTTAACCTCGCGATCCAGCAACTCATCAACCTCCCTAACATCTAGCCCAAGCTCGCTAGCGACGCGTTCTTTAAGCAACACGTATTTCTCCGGATCACGCGGGTTAAGCCTGCCGACGTACTTAACGGCCGTCCTAAGCAATTCGTCGGGGGCCTCGCCCAAGCTTAGAACCTTATGGAACGACTTAACAAGGTCCCCGTAGATGGCGTGGAATGCTGTTGGTGTTTTTTGAGTGAACCATGCTATCCTCTCGATACCGTACCCGGTGTCAACGACTTTGAGAGGCATTTCCTCGTACTCACCGTCGACGCTCCTGTACATCATGAACACGAGTGTCGCTAGCTCTAGACCGCCTACCGCAACCTCAAAGCACGGGCCTGCGTTCCCGCCTCCCTCCCACCAAGACTCCTTAAACACGAGCTCGTCCTCAGGTATTCCGAGCTCCTTAACGAAGAAGTCACGCGCGTATTCCACAGTCTCGTCGGTGAAGTATACCTTCTTATTGGGGTAGTTGAAGGCGTGGTGACCGCCCATTATGAAGCTGGTTAGGTGCCGGCCGAATGTATACCCAACGCTATCTAAGTCCTCAAGCCTTATGCAGGGCTGCGCTATCACTAGAGGGTTTGCCGGCGGCGGCACTATGCCTGAGGTGACGTGGGGCTGGAAAACAACTATAGATGCTATTGTTAGGTATAGGTCGTCACGCCACCGCGCGACTACTGGGTATGGCTTGATTACCTCATGCCCTAACCTCCTGAAGAAATTTAGGAACTTATCCTGCGATTCAGCGACGGTGAGCGGCGTTGACCTATATTTAGAGGGGTTTATTAGGAACTCATAATCAGCGCAGGGAGCATCACCACAGTCATCGCGTTCCTTAAGCGACCAGAAGTAAGCACCGCACTTCGGGCATTTACGGCGTTCGTACCCCCTCTCCTTAAACATGCGGACCCTGTACACGGACTCGTCCGTAACGCGCAAGCGTGACACCCCTACTCTCCATGCCCTCACTTACGGATGGATTAGGCTACAGAATCAATTGCTAAGTTAAAAATTAAAATGAAACACCTGCCGTAAGGGCTGTGAAGGCTTTAAGCTAGCCGAAGAGTGCTGATATTCCTTCGGCTATCTCCTCCTCGCTAACCTCCTTCTCCTCCTCTTCCTCCTTCTCCTCTTCCTTCTCCTCCTCGCGCTTCCCTTCCTGAGGGGCGGGCGCTGTCGGCAACGCGACCTCTATGCCTAGGTCCGGCACCTTCTGCGCTAAGTGCGCCGCAAGCAGCATTGCTCTAGCGATAGCCGTTCTATACACCTCCTCAGCGGTCTCAGGCGTTACGAAGCCTGCCTCGCTAGCAAGCGCTACAGCACGCCTGTAAGCCCTCACCAGTACCTGCGGCAGGATGTCCGGCAGAGGTAGTGCGGTTTCAATTGCTAGCTCCTTACCTACGGCAACCGCCTTAAGCAGGTCGTTACGGAATGCCTCGACGTCGACCTTTAGCTCCTCCGCAGGCAGTACCTGACCGTCTTCCCACACGGCCTTCAATCTTAGCTTGACAGCCACGGGCTTTATGTCGAGCTTCCTTAACAGTGAGGCAAGCTCAGGCGATATCGTGTCGCCGGCCGACGCTACCTTAGTCTCCTTGGCAACCCAGATAACCCCTTCCCTAA
>JAMOVB010000049.1 GCA_027061705.1 Desulfurococcales archaeon | reverse complement strand
ACCGAGAGCATCGGGCCCGGCGGTATTCCCGTAGGGCCTTCAGGTATGTAGATGTCGTCAGTAGCTATATCGCCCGGCTTAGCATATCTTAAGGCAGCCAGCTTCTCAAGCGTTAGCGCAAGCTCGTACGGATTAGCGTTTGTAAATAGGAATGCGTTCGTCCCGGTTAAGTACTTCTCTAACTCCTCAACACCCCCACGGCCTGACTCCCTCGCAGCCCTTAGGAAGACGCTGTTCTTGTAAACCTTGATAAACCCATAGCTAAGTAGCTCTCGCTTTAACTGCTTATACTGGCTCGTAGGCACGCCGTCAAGGCTTATTATAGCTACGCACCTATACTTCCTAAGCAATTCCTTAATCTCATTGACTAACCTCTGCTTCTTAAGTATTGCTGGCCTGACCCTCCTCCTAACTACCTTACGCTCCTTCTCAAGCCTCTTCAGCAGCTTTATCAATCCTGCCTGCGTCTTACCCCTCACTGCATCATCACCTCCACAGGCGGGCCCATTGTTGTCTTGACATAAATCCTTGTCGAGGTCTCAAGTGGCCTCTTAAACTTCGCCTTTATCCTCTCTATGACTGCCATGGCATTCTCAGCCAGGTCCTCCGGGCTCATATCCTCGGTCCCTATCCTGCACCCTACCCATGCCTGCTCCTTATTCCTCAGGCGGACGCTGTTTTCGAATCTCTTAATGAACAGACTTATATCGGCGCTCATGGGAACCGGTATGGGGGCTTTCCCACGAGGCCCTAGCACAGGCCCCACAACCCTACCCATCTGAGCCATTAGGTCCGCCCTCACTAGAACCCAGTCGTAATTCCTCCCCAACTTCTTTAGCTCCCTCCTACTCATCGCACGTACGTCCTCAGGCCTTAACGCGTCAACGCCGAGCTCCCTTGCCTTAAGCAGCATCTCCCCCGTAGCTATTACAAGGATCTTTGGCTTCTTACCAGTTCCTTTAGGCAACACTACGTTCTCCCTAAACTTAACTTCCGGGTCCTTCGGGTTAACACCCTTAAACACTACCTGCAACTCCACTGACTGCTTAAACCTTCTTCCCTTCCCTAATTCCAAAGCCTTACGGACAGCCTCAGCGATAACCTCCTTAGTTAGCGGCATCCCTCCTCACCTACCCTTCTTCCACTCATCCTCGTATTTAAGTAGTATGTCGTCATAACGTCCTTCCTCAACCTCCTTCACAACCTCCTTAGGCTCCTTACCCTCTACGGTTAACCCTATGGTCGCTGCTGTGGATAGCACAGTCTTCACAGCTTTCTTAAGAGTCTTAGCTGTTAGGGAGTCCTTCTTCATTAACGCTACCTTAACCACGTTCTCGAAGGTAATGTCACCGACCTTGGAATGTGCCGGATCTCCTGAAGGCTTCTCAGCACCTGCTAGCTTAAGTAGTAGTGCTGATGTGGGGGGTGACTTAACCTCTATCCTGTACTCTTTAGTCTCCGTGTTTACATGCACGTTGACCGTAACTTCCATGCCTTTATAGTCCTTTGTTAGCTCGTTGATCTCGCTTATCACTTTATTTACGTCGAGCCCCAGCTGAGTAAGTGAAGGCCCCAGAGGGGGTGCGGGCGTTGCTTCACCGCCCTTTATCCTAGCTCTAACGGTTTTCCACGTCATGCCTCATCACTTCCTCACCGGCTTGACAAAATCCCCGGGTACCGTCATCTCCGCCTTAAAAGATGTTTCGAGCATATCTATCTTAACAACGTTCTTCTGGACATCCACGGATATCACCTTACCCCTCTGCCCCTTGAGCGGGCCTGAAATTATCTCCACTATGTCGCCGGGCTTTATCTCCTCTATGGGTGACTTAACCTTGATCAGCTTCTCAACCTCTTCACGCGTGAGCGAGCCCATGGCGCGGCCCTTAACATGCTTAATATCTCTGGCGAGCTGGTGCACTACGTGAAGCCCTACAGTCTCGATTATTATGTAGCCATGGATCTCGGGAGGAACTATTATCGAGTACAGACCCTTAGTGCCGCTACCCCTAGCTATCGACTCAAGCATCAACGCTACGTTCATCTCCTGGCGTGCTGTCGTCCTCAACACCACGTATTTGGGAGGTCTGGCAACGGCCCTCTTAACCTCACCCATGG
>JAMOVB010000048.1 GCA_027061705.1 Desulfurococcales archaeon | reverse complement strand
AGTTGTTCAAATACCTGATATAATGACGTATATTCAGGCATCGGGAAGGTGCAGTAGGTTATTAAAGGGTAGGATGACGCTGGGCCTCTCAATAATTATGTATATTGACAGCGATATACTGAACATATTCAAGAGAAAGATACGCAACTATGTGATGTCATTCGATCCGAAGAACATATCCAATATAGACTTCAGCACCATTATCAAGGAGCAAGTCAGAAGCAGGACTATGGCTGGTGACGGCGCTGATGTGAATAAGATTCGGTCAGCGCTGATAGTTGTTGAATCGCCTACTAAGGCTAGAACCATTTCCAAGATGTTTGGCAGGCCCGGCAAAAGATACTTAGGTGACTACGTTGCTTACGAAACCGTAATAGCTGTAAATGATGTCGTTTACGTCGCTACGATAGCCCCGACACTAGGGCACATACTAGACTTAACAGTCTCCGGAGGGCTTCACGGCATCAAGAAGGGCGCGTATGGGTTAACACCGATGTACACGACTATAAAGAGATGCGCGGACTGCGGCTACCAGACTACGGAGGAAGTGGATAGGTGTCCCCGCTGCGGCTCTATACGTGTGAGGGATAGTAGTAAGGTGATCCATGCATTACGGAAGCTTGCTAGGGAGTCAGACATAGTCTTCCTAGCCACAGACCCTGACGATGAGGGGGAGAAGATATCCTACGATGTCTACCTAGTGCTCAGACCATACATAAGAAACTTCCGTAGAATAGAGTTTCATGAGGTCACCCGCCAAGGCTTCCTTAAGGCGCTCTTGAATCCAAGGCAGATAGATATGCGTAGAGTTGACGCCCAGATTGTGCGTAGAGTTGATGATAGGTTGGTGGGCTTCGAGCTTAGCTCCGTGCTTAAAACTAGGCTGGAGAGACATTGGCTTGGAGGCGGAAGAGTTCAAACGCCCGTACTGGAGTGGATCGTAGACAGGTACAGAAGGTACGTTGCTGGGAAGGGCTATCTCATAATTGCCGTGCTTCCGGATGGACTTAAAGTAAGGTACTTTACTAAGGACAAGGAGGTCGCGGAGAAGATCGCTAAGGACTTAGAGTCCAACGGAGTTCTAATCAGGGTTGTTGACGAGTTCATTCGGGAGCAGAATCCGCCGCCACCGTACACTACCGATGCGCTGCTCTTCGACGGTGTCAGGAGGCTAAAGCTAGGTCCAGGTAAGGTAATGCGGATAGCGCAGAATCTCTTTGAGCTAGGCTTAATAACATATCATAGAACGGACAGCACGCATGTGTCAGCTACTGGTGTTGAGATCGCTAAGGAATACCTTAGAAGCGCCGGGCTTGAAGACCTATTTAAGCCGAGGAGTTGGGGGGCTGAAGGAACGCATGAGTGTATAAGACCTACGAAACCCGTTGAGAGCGTGGATGACTTCGACCCCTCAAGCGTTGCCTTAATAAGCAATCTAACGTGGTATCATAAGAGGCTGTATGAACTCATATTCCGCAGGTTCATTGCCTCTCAGATGAGGCCCGCTAGAGTGAAGGTTAGGGTTCTTAATGTAGCTCTCAGCGACGGTATCGAACTAACCGTGGAAGTGCCTATTGAGGTTGTGTCGGAGGGCTTTATGAAGGTGCTCAAGCCCAGGATCTACAGCTATTATGGTAGCATTGGTGCTGAGATAACTGCTAATGCGAGCGTTAAGGTAGTTAGAGCGTCTGATACAATGCTCTACACGGCATCCGATATAATTAAGTTAATGAAGGAAAGGAGGATTGGGAGGCCAAGCACGTATGCTAAGGCTGTAGAGAATAACGTGCGCCACGGCTACGTAATAACGTCAAAGAAGAAGCTCTACCTAATACCAACGAAGTTAGGGATGAGTGTGGCTGACCTTATTAGGGTTAACTATCCGGAGCTAGCTGACGAGCGCGCAACACGCGAGTTAGAGGCTCTGCTAGAGCTTGTAAGGATAGGTAAGCTCGACCGTAGGACCGCCCTGATCCTGCTGCTGAGCGACGTTGTCAGGATTAGAGTGGGTCATAGGCTCATGCTGCTCAATGAGGTCCCTGCCTCGAACGGTGAGGCACTGAGTACTGCGGAGGCGTAGGGGCGACACTAATACGCGCGTTCGATCAGTATCTCTATATACGAAACTATCCTACCCCTCACTTCATTACTCCCTATTCTCACGTCGACCAGTCGGAGTGCCTCACCCATTCTCTCTTTAAGTGCGTTGTACAGAGCGACGGCCTTGGAGATGTTGTTTCCCTTACCTCTGATCAACACCCTCCTATAGCCCTGGTTAAACAGTATTGCGGCAGAGACTATGTAATCGCCGAGCGGTTTACTCCCTACGCTTACCTCGCCTTGCTCGCTCATGAATAACCCCTTGTGTAAATTGAAGGGTAACTTTAAAAACTGGTGATCCTCAACCTACGCTTCAATGCTGAGCGCTTACCAAAACTTAAATTAGGTCACCCTCGCTTAGAGTGGTAGGTGGGCGTATGGCGATACAGAAGGCTGAGAGCCCCCTGCGCACGCTAAGGTCCTCAGTAAATAAGGATGTGTTAGTTAAGATAAAGGACGGTAATTCCTACTACGGCCGCCTCATAATGACAGACCCTACCATGAACGTCGTCATGACGGACTGCGAGGAGTTAAGGGGCGATGAGGAAGAGCCTGTCGCTAGATATGGTACTGTACTCATAAGAGGTAGTCAGATACTGTACATAATAGTCGACTATAAGAGAAAGTAACGATTAGACCGAGCGAACGCATTGATGCATTAAAATTCGATATGGGTACGCATCCTCAGCGCATTGTTAATTTGAGGTTCCCTAGAGTCTACTGCATGTGTTAGAATCAACTACATCCGCAGTCTAAAGAAAGCTTTAATTTCAGAAGCCTCCCCTCCTAAATTAGGTATGCAAAATGCAGTGCAGGAACATAAGGGTGGAGGCAGT
>JAMOVB010000047.1 GCA_027061705.1 Desulfurococcales archaeon | reverse complement strand
TAACTTCACCTTAATCCACGACGATATAATAGACAACGACAGCATAAGGCGCGGGGTCCCCACAGTACACGTCAAGTGGGGAACCCCCATGGCCATAGTCGCCGGGGACCTGCTATTCTCTAAAGCATTCGAGCTCCTCAGCAGCCTAGCCAGCGATGTCAAGCCAGCCTTAATAGTTAAGGCGGTGCAGAAGCTCGCATGGGCGTCAACAACCATAGCTGAGGGTCAGGCAATGGAGTTCGACTTCCAGAACAGGAATGACGTGAGCGTTGACGAGTACGTGACTATGGTCTACAAGAAGACGGGAGCGCTGTTCGAGGCGAGCCTAGTCATAGGGGCGGCACTCGCCGGGGCGCCAGACGAGGAGTTAGCGAAGCTGGCGGCCTACGCCAAGAACGTAGGCATAGCCTTCCAAATTCAGGACGACATACTTGGGCTAACGTCGACGGAGGAGGTGCTCGGCAAGCCCGTCTACAGCGACATACGTGAGGGCAAGAGAACCATACTAGTGATATACGCGTTAAGCCGCCTAAGCGGTAGGGAGAGGGAGGAGCTGCTTAAAGCTCTCGGCAATAAGAACGCCTCCAGGGAGGAGTTGAGAAGGGCGGCCCAACTCATAATCGGGTGCGGCGCTCTAGAGTACGCCCGCCAGAAGGCTGAGGAGTACCTTAAGAAAGGGCTTGAAGCGCTTGAATCCACGAACGCAGTCGACAGTGAGGCTAAGGAGCTACTGAAGGATCTAGCCCTATATGTCGTTAAGAGGAGAAAGTAGTCATGAAGAGGGCTACAGAGAGGGTCACTAAAGCCCTCAAAGAGCTTAAGAAGTACTACGAAGTCACCGAATGCTACGTAGGCGGCTCGAGGGTGGACTGCAGGGAAATTATTAAGCAGTACGTAGGCAGCGACGGGAGGCTTGAGACGGACGTCAAGGTATGCAATAAGAGGGTCGGTAAGTGCGTGGAGTTCAGGAAGGGGGATGTCGTTAAGGTTATTGAGGCGGAGGGAAGTGAGGTCTACCTAACTAAGGACGAGGCTGAGGCCGTCAAGGCTGGGGAAAGGCTAGGATACCAGATAACGGGCAAGGGAGAGGCTAGGAGCGTGAGGTCAAGCGTTGCGGGCGACATACTGTACATTGAGGAGGTTCTAGGAAGTAAGCACGACCACTACAGAATATATATTGTCGAGAGAGGCAAGCGTTAGAACCGGCGGGGTGCCTCGCAATGAGCAGCGCGGGAGGCGGCGAGATCCCGGAGGAGATTGAGAGGGAGATACTGAAGTACGCTCTGAAGAACGCCGTCGACCACGACGGCAAGGCAAGACCTGGGCCAGTAATAAACAAGGTGCTCGGCTCACACCCCGAATATAGGGAGCGGAGTAAGCTCAGGATCCTAGGGAGGAAGGTTGCTGAAGTTGTGAGGAAGGTTAACTCGATGAGCCCTGAGGAGCAGCGGCGCCTGCTTGAGGAACTATGGCCTGAACTCGGGGCGGGCGGGCAGGCAGCTGAGGAAGGCGAGGAGAGGTTGCCGCCTCTTCCAAACGCCGTAGAGGGTAGGGTCGTAACTAGATTCGCGCCGAATCCCGACTTCCTAATACACTTAGGTAACGCGAGGCCAGCATACCTTAGCTTCAAGTACGCCGAGATGTATAAGGGGAGAATGATACTGAGGTTCGAGGACACGGATCCGAAGACCAAGACGCCGATGCCCGAAGCATACAGGCTGATTAGGGAGGACCTCTCATGGCTGGGCGTAAGATGGGATGAGGAGTACATACAGTCGCTAAGGATGGAGATATACTACCGCATAGCGAGGGAGCTTATAAGGGTTGGAGGGGCATACGTAGATCTCTGTAGCCAGAAGGAGTTCCTGAAGTACAAGCTGGCTAGGAAACCATGCCCGCATCGCAGCCAGTCGGTTGAGGAGAACTTGGAGCTCTTCGATAAGATGGTTGCTGGCGAGTATGGTGAGGGGGAGGCAGTCTTAAGGGTTAAGACCGACGTCAGACATAAGGACCCCTCCGTTATAGATTGGGTTGCGTTCAGGATAATAGATACTGGTAAGCACCCGCACCCCATAGTCGGTTCCAAATACGTTGCCTGGCCCACTTACAACTTCGCCGCCGCTGTCGATGACCACCTGCTGGGCGTAACGCACATACTGCGGGGTAAGGAGCACGCAGTAAACACCATCAAGCAGGGGTACCTATACGCTCACCTGGGCTGGAAGTATCCCACAGTGGTCAATCTGGGCAGGCTTAAGCTTGAGGGACTAATACTGAGTAAATCCATGATTAAGAAGTTGCTTGAGGAGAGGCCGGGTGCCTTCAGCGGCCCGGATGACGTTCGGTTCGGGACTATAGCCGCCCTCCGAAACCGCGGGGTGGAGGCCGAGACTCTACGCAGAATAATACTTAAAGTAGGTATAAACCCCAACGACGCAACCATAAGCTGGGACAATATAGCGGCTCTAAACAGGAGGTTAATAGACCCTAAGACCCCGAGGATTATGGCGGTCTTCGACCCAGTGAGGCTTGTTATCGCGGGGTATGAGGGCCCAGAGAGCGTAACGCTGCCCTACCACCCGGACAACAGCGAGTTAGGGTCTAGGGATGTGCCGGTCACCATCCACGGAGATAGTGCGGCCCTCCTCATCCAGAGGAGAGACCTTAAGGAATTAGCGGGTGGCGGTAAGCGGGAGTTCCGCCTCATGGGACTATGCAACGTAAGGCTGCATGAGGGCGTTAGAGGGGATGAGGACGAGGTCACGTGTGATTACCTAGGGCGTGATCTAAGCTACGCTAAGGAGAGAGGGTTACGCATACTACAGTGGGTTCCCGCAGATAGGGGGGTGATGCTTAAGGTTCTCGTACCTCAAGGCCTCGAGCTCGACGTGGAGGAAGGGGTGGCCGAGCCATCGGTAACCGACCTAGCTAGGGAGTC
>JAMOVB010000046.1 GCA_027061705.1 Desulfurococcales archaeon | reverse complement strand
AGTCCTTATATAGGGCCTGAACCACCCTCCTACCTAGGTCGTGCATGTAGCTCCAGCCGAAGTCGCCTACGGGGCCTACGTAGATCCATGCGGCCTTAATGATCTTCGGGGGCTTCCAAGTAGCTATGCCTGACTTACCGGCAGCGGCGGTCACGGTGGTTGTCACGGTCTTAGCGGGAGCTGTCTTGGTTACGGTGGTGGTTACGGTCTTATATGAGGTTCCGCCACCGCCGCTGCTTGCGGTTACGGTCTTGGTTACGGTGGTTGCCTTGGTCACGGTTACGGTCTTAGTTACGGTCGCTGGCTTGGCAACGTGCATGCCGGCGTAGAACGACGCCACACCAACAACTATTATGGCTATCACAAACCCAGCAACTAAGGCGGCTCTCGACAAGGTTTGTATTCACCAAGAAGTCTTGCGCGGTGTCCTTTAAAAAAATGTTTGAACCCGGTAATGAAGTAATAAAACCTTACTCAAAGCGAATTGTTTACGGCCGTTACTACGTGACTAAGTTAACTGTTATTAAGGGAAGGAAATTATCTTATATTACTCCTTGATACAATAAGATAATTAAAAAGAGCTCTCACGCCTCGATTCATTCATAGGTGAGCGACTGTTTATCAACCGCGCGCAAATATTATCCATTAAAGTCCGGCAGCGGCGATCCATACAATATTAGTTAGGCTGATCTGATGTTTTGAGACGCTGTTCACCGAACCGGCTTACTTAACACTCTTAAGGCTTGATTCAGATCATTAACCCGGGATTAGGGGATCTAGGGGCTCACGCCTTTAAAAGGATAGGGACGAAATAGTATCGCGGTGACGGATCGACCGATATTGAGGTTAGGGGTGGGGCGGCTGTGGGGAAGATACTCTTAGTCCTAATGAATAAGGATAACGCGGCCGGGCTCCGAAGGTGTTTGGAGAGCTTAGCTAAGCAAAGCGGTGAGTGTAGGATATGCGAGTGCTTCGACGTTCTCGTAATGGATGGTTACTCGAAAGATAACTCTAGAGAGGTTGTTGAGGAGTTCAGGAGGAGGTACCCCTGCGTTGAGTTCAGGTACCAGACGGTTAAGGGCGGTGTCGGGCCCGCGAGGGTTGAGGTGGTTAGGTATGCTATGAATAAGGGCTACAGCTACATCGTATGGGGGGACTCGGAGAACATATACCACCCGCTCTACATGACCTCCATGCGTAAGTGCATGGATGAGGACCATGAGGTTCTCTCAGGCTTCACAAAGGTTAAGCACTCATCCCTCTGGTCACGCGCTTTCTTCTGGTATCACGCGTACCACATACTCTTCAGCTTCCTCAGAGATAAGCACGCCCCAGGCAATAACAAGCTCACGAAGACCGAGGTTTTCACTAAGGTCATATACCCGCCCTCCTCAAGGAGCGATGACTTCTTCTTCACCATACTGGCCCTCAAGCGGGGCATCAGGTTTAAGCACTGTCCCAGCGCCCAAGTCTACGTGACGATGCCCTCGACGTTCGATGAGGTTAAGGCGTGGCAGCGCGCTAGGGTTAAGGGTCTCATTGAGGGGGCGTTAATGGTTGGCCTGCCAATGCCTCCCGACCTACTTCCGTGGTCGCTCTTTGCCCTAATGCCCGTAGCGATAATAGCGTTGATAGTGATAGCCCTGCTAGCGCCGCCCCCGCACTGCTACGTCGGTCTCGGCCTGCTTGCCGGCATAATAGCTGGCTTTGGTGTCATGGCGTTCATACTTGAGAGGCTTGCTAAGAAGGTTTATGAGGCGCCTAAGCCTCTCCAAGGCCTACTAGCGTTGTGGGGGATGTACCTCCACGCGGTCTTCACGCTCTACTACGCCGTCAAGTACCTGCTGAACTTCGGTAAGATTAAGGATAGGCTCGTAGGTAAGCTTGAGGGTGTGTTAAGAAGGTTTGGCTTCAGCCCCAAGCTCGCGAGGATTAAGCAGTAATGCTGGGAGCTACTGCCTGGTAGCCTATATGAAGCCCTCGCGCTCTATAGTCCTTATTATCTCCTCCGTCGCCGACCTGTCGAACGCCTTCTGCCTAACCCTATCCTCAAGACCTCTAACTCCAAACATGTATGAGTAGTCGCTCAGCAGCTTCTTGCCGCTGCGCCACTCGATGAGGGGTACGGGCCTCTTGAAGAATCCGTAGTTACCCTTCTCGCTTAATATGACTACGGGTAGGTCGCCTCCCCTAGCGTAGTGCGGTGTCTTCAGAACGCGCTCCCCGAACTCCTCCTTAGCTATCCTCCAGACCCTCTCAGTGCCCTCCTTACCTATGTCTATCCCCTCCCTCGAAGCTATGCTTGTTAGGTCAGCGAGCTCGTCAACCTTCATGTACGCCACCACGTATATGCCGCGGTCCGCACGCATGAACGCACGCCTTATCTCCGTGAATCCGCGCTTAACGTTGAAGAATCCGGGCGGGTACTTAGCTAAGCCTGCTGCGAAGAATATGTAGCAGTCAAGCCTCTTATACTCGCGGAACGACTTAGGTATCCTCCCGCCAGCCGACCTCCAGTAATCGCTATACACGCCTATGTCGAGGCGGGGGTCCCAGTGGGCGACTATCTCGTTTATGTGGTAGCTCGACCCCCCTACAAGCACGTAGTCGCTTGGGAGGTACTTAGCCAGGGTTCCGGAGAAGCACCTGCTCGGTATCCTATCGTACCTAAACTCCTCGGCAACGTCCTGCCTTACGAGCCTGCCGCGGAATTCCGGAATGGGTAAGGCTTCGAAGCAGTTCTTAAACATTGGCGAGTAGTAGCCGCCATCGGCCGTTTCGAAGAACACGCGCAAAAGCAGAGATTCACCCACTTCCCCCATACTGCTCCAGCCTATAACTACTTAGTACCTTTAGTTAAAAGCATGCCCTAGGCCCTCACCGTCTCTTGCTCGAGTTCCCAAGCGACTTCAGTATCGCGTCTACTATAGTCTTAAGCTCCTTAAGGGACTCGCGCACCTCCTCCTCACTCATCCCGCTCGCTTCAATCATCCCTAACGCCTGCTTAACCGCGCGGGCGAACGCCTCATCGGAGGAGACGCCCCTCTTACGCCAGTGGCGGTAGAGCCTTAAGGCGGAAATGACTGCGCCCTCAACATATCTTTTTCTCCGCTCCTTCTCAGACAGCCACAAGAACCCCGACCTCCCCATCAGTAGGGTCTAATGCGTGCACATCAATTACTATTTGATGCCCGGTACTTAAATCTGGTTATAACTATATTTAAATAACGTGGGTACCCTACATAAAAAGGGGATTCGATTTTCTGTGGCGCCGTGGGGGCTTTATCGGAAGGCCCCGGCCCCAGAGCCCCGGCCCCTTACGGCGCCGCCCTAGCCGCCTACGCACTTACATTCATGGACATAGATATCATTGACTGGACGTTCACGAGTATGTTTATCATTACCTCAATCTCGACCTTAACAGCCACCGCCACGCCGTGGCGGCCCCTCACCTGCACGTAGATGCTCTTCAGCACCGTTATGCTGGACTCTATGGTCTTATTAGCTGCCTTGACGTTACCGCTCATCAGGTACTTCATGGCCTTCGTTATGTTCGCCTCGACCTTCCTGAGTTCGGACACCTGGCTCTTGCTTAGAGCTCCGGTCATCCACCCGAACCTCATCAGCTTAGTTAGGCGCTTCTCAACCTTCATCAGCATCCTAGCCGCCTCCCTCATCATGCCGGTGCCGACCATGCTGACGTGCTTTACGAGCACGGTCTTCTCAGCACTCACTAGCTTTATCAGCGTGTTGACAGCCTTAACCATCTCCTTAATCCTGCTTATCACTGACTGAGGCACCGTGGTGCTTGAGGATCCCCATGAGCCGGAGCCACCGCCTCTCATCCCTGAGGACGTCGTCGTTGTCGTCACGGATGGGCCGGAGGCGTACGCCAGCATCTCAGTCAGAGTTCTGTTTACATCCATGGCGGTTCTGAGCAGGCCCTTAACAGCCTCCTCAACCCTGCTTGCCGAACCCGTAGCTACGGCCGCCTCAAGCCTTCCGTACCAGTACATCAGCTTCCACATCGAGTGGCCTATGTCCATCGACATGTCCCTCATCTGCGGCGGCATTAGGTTCTGAACGCTCATGAGCCCCTCGTAAGCCTTGGTCACGTTCTCAACCGCCTCCTTAATCTTGGTTAGGTTCGAAGCCACGGCAGTTACGTTAACTACGTACCGGCTGCAGCAGCTCACCTGCTCCTTCACGATCAGTATTAACGGCACCCTATTGACTATGGCTACGAGCTTCTCCATACCTCCCATGCGTCCCGAGACGGTGGCGTTGATGCTCTCCTCAACCTGCTTTAACTTAGTCGTCAGGTTCTTCACGACCGCCTCAAGCTCCTTAGCAACCTGCGTTAGGTTCGCTGCCTCAGCCTCCCTAACTTTAGCTTCGATCCTTGCTATCTCCTTCTCAAGCTTCCTTATCTTCTCCCTAACCATCATCATGATCCTCTCCTGTATCCTCTTAGCAGCGCAGGTGTTCAGCTCCTTCCTCACTGTGGCTAATGACCTCGAGACCTTAGCTAGGGACGTCTCCACGTACGTCACATTTAGCTTAACGCTCCCGTTCTCAGCAGCGCTCAAGTACCTGCTCAGGTTAACCAGTATCTTCACATCCACGCTAATGCTGGCCTTCAGGGACGCCGCTACTGAGGCGTTAATTATGCCCTTCGCCTCCGCCTTAGATACGGCGGCCATCAGCATGTAGGCAGTCCTGTTCAGCGCCGCTACCTGCGCCTTAAACCTCGTTATGATCATTGCTATCTTGCTTGCCTTCACCTTAGCCTCATACGCCTTCATAACCTGCTTAAGAGCCTGCCTGACGTACTGCAGGCCCGTCAGCGCGTACTTCACTGCGGCAGTGTAGTTTCCTGTTGCGTTAGCCTTCACAGCCAGCTGCAGGGTGGCGTTGGCCTTACCCACAAGCGCCCATGCAGTGCTGTTCTTACTTATGTTCATGGAGCTCAGCTTCTGTATAGCTACCTGTATCGATATGTTTAAGGATCTTATCAGCACGGTCGCCACTACCGGGGTGGCGGTTACGTTGACGCTCACGGTGGTGTTGCTACTCACCGACACTGTAGTGCTTCCAGCGGCGAAGGTGCTTAAGGCGCCACTGGCTGGCACCGCCAGGCCCAACGCTATTATTGCGATCCACGCGACCGACATTCCCCTGAGGACTGACCTCATTCCCGACACACCTCCGTGGTAACCCTCGAGATGGTTCGATATTAAAAACCCCCTAAGGAACGTTCCGCCCGGAACGGCCGGCGGAACGGAACGCCTCCGGCTACGCGCCCTCACCGCTTACCGCCCTCCTCAAGCCTCCTAAGCCCCTCGTCCGTGAGGCTAAGGTACGTCCTGCCGCCCTCATCCGACCTGCTGATAAGCCCCATCCTCAGCAGCTTCTGCACCCTCCTCCAGACCACCGACTTGCTTAGGCCGAGCTTCCTGGCTAGTGAGGATATGGTCTCCCTGCTCTCCCTAAGGGCCTTAAGTATCTCCACGTCCCTCTCATCAAGCTCCCCAGCCTTAACTAGCTCGCCTGAGGGGGCGGGTGCAGAGCTACCACCCGCAACACCGCCTCTCCCCCTCCTCCTACTCACCGCTATCCCGCCAGCTATGGCCGCTGCAGCGGCTATGGCGCCGCCCACGGCTGCCGGGACTATCCAGGAGGGCGGGGCTCTGGAGGGCGTCGTTGACGTTCTACTCACGCTGGTCGTCGTGGTTGGTGTTGTCGTGGTTGTGGAGTGTGTTGTCGTGCTGGTTGTTCTGCTGGTCGTTGCGGTTGTGGTCGCTGTTATCGTTGTGTGTGTGTCGCCGTTGTCGTTGTCGTGGTTGTTCTTGAGGGGCTTGCCGTGGTTGTTGTGGTCGCTGTTCTGGTGGTCTCAGTTGTTGTGGTTGGTGTCGTTGTTGTGGTTGTAGTCGATGTTACTGGGGTCGAGGTTGTCGTTGTTTTAGGCGTCGTGGTGGTTTTGGTTGTCGTGGTTGTCGTTGTTGTTACGGTGCTTGTTGTTGTGGTGGGCTTCGTCGCTGTTGTGCTTGTAGCAGTCGGCGTTGTGGTCGTTGTTGTGGTGGTCGTTGTGGTTGAGGTTGTGGTGGTTTTCTTTGGCGGTAGGGTGAACTCTATTTCGTATGTTCCCCCCTTGCTGTACTTCAGCGTTATCTGGTTGTTAACCATCTTAATCGATGTTGGGGAGCCGTTGAAGTACAGTAGCGCGGTGTTTGGGGGTAGCGTTATGACTGCAGGCCCGCCCGGCCTGACCACGTCCTTCACGATGCCTCCCGTAGCGTTCCCAACTATTGCCTCATACTTGACGTACAGCTCCTTAGACTGGTTCGCCGGCACCGCCTCGACTAGCGTTGAGTTTACGAGCTTCGCAGGTATTATGTCGCCCTCCCCGTTAACCACTAGGAGTGACTGGTTGATTATCCCTGGGTCGACCTTGATGTACACGGTGTTTAGCCCGGTTACGTTAGGTATTACTATGCTCACGCTGGCGGTCCCGTCAGCCGTTAGCGAGTACACGTAAGTCCCACTAACTACTGCCTCAGCATATGCGCTTGGTGCTAGGGCCGCTAGCGCGGTGACGGCGGCTAGGGCCGCGAGCGCCATCACCTTCCAGCACGTCACGCGCGTCATTTTTGCGTTACCACCTTGAATTATCAATGAGGCGGTAAATTAATGTGCCCGCCTATCTAGAGGTGTTTTGTTTAACGAACTCTTTTATAGCTCCCGAATGTAATTCACGTTGGGTTACGATGAACGCATTACCCTTTAGTAGGAGGCCCTTCATCATAGGCATGGTTCACGTCGGGCCCCTCCCATCATCGCCTGCGGGTGAGCGTGCGCGGCTCGAGGACATCGTTGAGGCCGCTTTAAGGGATGCGAGGGCGCTTGAGGAGGGAGGGGTCGACGGCGTGTTGGTGGAGAACTTCTATGACGTGCCGTACCCTAAGGTTGAGGCAGACCCGGCAACCGTAGCCGCCATGGCGGTTATCGTTAGGCGGGTTGTCGAGAGCGTCTCCATACCCGTCGGGGTTAACATACTGAGGAACTGCGGGGTTCAGGCCCTCGCAGTGGCTCACGTGTGCGGCGGCAGGTTCATTAGGGTTAACGCACTCTCCGAGACCGTAGTTTCCGATCAAGGCATTCTCGAACCCATAGCCTACGAGTTAATGAGGTATAGGAGATTCCTGGGCTCGAGCGTCGCCGTTCTCGCCGACGTACACGTTAAGCATGCGGCTCCGCTGGCCGAACGCCCGGCACCGCTGGTGGCGCGTGAGGCTGTGGAGCGCGGTGGAGCCGACGCCGTGATTGTGAGCGGCGTCGCTACGGGCTCGCCCCCATCTCCTGAGGATGTTAGGCTCGTTAAGAACGCGGTCGACGCGCCAGTAATAGTTGGTAGCGGTGTTAACGCCGGTAACGTGGCTTCACTACTGAGTGTTGCGGACGGGGCTATCGTCGGGACCTACTTTAAAGTCGGGCGTAGGGTGTCGGTGGATAGGGTTAGAAAGCTTGTCAGTTTAGTTAGGTCGCTTAAGCGTTAGGGCCCGGACCTCCCCCTAAGCTAAGATTAGCTCTTACTCCTCAGCGACTCTAGAACCTCCTTAGCCACGTCCAGCCTTATCTCGCCCCTCTTAAGCATCTCCTCGACAACCTTATCCACCTCATCGCCCCTAGCACCTGCCGTTATGGCTAGCTGCCTAGCGTGTAGCTTCATGTGGCCCTTCTGAATACCCTCGGTGGCTAGGGCTCTTAACGCAGCTAGGTTCTGAGCCAGCCCCACAGCACCCATAACCTCCGCCAGCTCTCTAGCGGTTCTAACACCCAGTATCTTGAGGGATATCTTAGCTACGGGGTGGACCCTCACGGCGCCGCCGATGGTCCCCACGGCCAGCGGGAGCTCCAGATACCCGATTAAGTCTCCCCTGCCGTCCTTCTCCCAGACGCTGAGCGGTGAGTAGCGGCCGCTGCGGGCGGCGTAGGCGTGTGCCCCCGCCTCCAGCGCTCTGGTGTCCTGCCCCGTCGCCAGCGCGACCGCTATTATGCCGTTCATTATCCCCTTATTATGGGTGGCCGCCCTGTAAGGGTCGGCCGCGGCGAAGGCCCAAGCGTAGATTATCCCATCAACAACGTCCTCACCGCCCACAGCATCCTTAGGCACCCTAGTCCACACCCTAACTAACCTCCTGTCCGCTAAGTTCGAGAGTATCCTCAGGTATACCTTACCCCCAGTCCACTTCTCGAGGAGCGGCGCCACAGCCTCAGCCATGGTGTTAACGGTGTTCGCCCCCATAGCGTCCTTAACATCCACTATTAGGTGCGTCACAACCATCGGGCCAAGGGGGGATTCAAGGATCCTCACCTCAACGTCCCTCACGCCCCCGCCAAGCTTAACGAGTATTGGGTTGGTTGAGTTCGCCAGCTCCTTAATCTCCTCCTTACGCTCTAGTATCACGTACTTCGCCGTGTGCGGTGAGGGTACCTTAACTAGCTGTATCTGAGCTATCATTAGGGAGTCCGTGGCTAAGGCCTTCAGCCCGCCCCCAGCCCTACACATCTTAGCGGCGTTTGAGGCGGCAGCAACCACGGAAGGCTCCTCGATAGCCATGGGTATTAGGTAGTCCTTCCCGTTAATGAGGAAGTTAGTCGCTATGCCTAGGGGTAGGGGCATCGTGCCGATAACGTTTTCAATCATCCTATCCGCGATCTCCAGCGGGAGCGGGCCCTCCTTAACTAAGGTCTTAACGTCATCCTCATCAAGCCCTGCGAGCTCAGCCACCTTCCGAAGCCTCTCCTCGAGGTTGAGCTTGTGGAAGCCCGGAAGTCTTGAGGAGCCCTTCACAAGCAACACCTTCAAAAAGGTTGGCGGCCAGGGCTTTTATGGCTTGGGCGCGGTGGCCTAAGCCTCGCCCGGCCTTCCCTTCCAGGATTTGAGGAAAGACTTGTACTTGACTATGGATTTAGTTATGCTCGGGTCAACGCCCCTCTCACCGGCCACCTTCAGCGACGCTAACCCTATTACTAGGGAGTAGTAGAGCACCCTATCAACGTAGTTTAGACTCTCATCCATTACGACCTCCTTCACCGGCACGCCTGATTCCTTCAGGTAGTCAGCAGCGAATTTCATCAGCCTGTCATTGCCGCCGAGCTCGAAGACTATAGCCGTCAGCGGGCCTAACCACTTCTCCCACCCGACTATGTCGTTATGCCCCCACTCAGGCAGTATCTCGACCTTAGACACTATCTTGGTGTTCTCGTTAAACTCGTTCTTCCCCCTAACAGCTAGGGGGTAGTGCTTCGTGTCGCTGACGAATACCGGTATCCTGCCTAGAAGTCCGTCCGCGAGGTCGGCAGCCTCCTTAAGAGCGTCGTCAGTCCTGCCCAGCGCCTCAAGCCCCTTACTGCTTAGGCCAGGTAACTTCACGCCCTTAACTTCTAGAAGCTTTAGGGCGCCGACGAGCAGGGCAGGCATCGAAGCCCTCGGAACCCTACCGCTCTCAACCTTAACGTAGGTTATGCCGTGCTCGTGGGCGAGCTCCTCAAGCTTCCCGCCAGACGATATTGCGGCTAGGTCGCACCCCCTCTCCATAGCCTCCTTAACCGTGCTTAGCGTCTCTAGAGTGTTTCCCGAGTAGCTTATGGAGAGCACCAGCCACTCCTTCCCAACGAACTTAGGTATGTTGAAGTCCTTAACAACTATAACCGGGATGCTTAGGTGCTCCCAGCCCAGCACCTGAATAACGTCGCCAACTATGCCCGAACCGCCCATACCCGTGACCGCTATGCCCGCGTACCCGCCCTCACGGCGGCTGGGGTTCTCAACCTCAGTCTTCATGGTCTGCTCGGCCAGCTCCTTCCAATCCAGGTAGAATCCTATGAATCCTTCCGTCAAGGACACCTCCCTTCATTAGTAGTTGGGAGGGAATAATAAGGGATGTAGTTGAGCCCCGCCTAAGGTGAGCGGGTGCTGATCCTAGAACTCATACCACTTCTTCGCCTTGTCCTTGAGGGCCTCAACCGTAAGCCTTCTGAAGTCCTCCCACCTACCCTCGAGTAACGCCCTGACGGCCTCCG
Organism: Desulfurococcales archaeon; assembly: GCA_027061705.1. Lineage (GTDB taxonomy): Archaea > Thermoproteota > Thermoprotei_A > Sulfolobales > NBVN01 > WAOL01. Next base: position 9 of record JAMOVB010000046.1, on the reverse strand, counting down.
CCCCCGCCT
>JAMOVB010000045.1 GCA_027061705.1 Desulfurococcales archaeon | reverse complement strand
AACCCGCCCCAAGTTAATAGGGCTGGGCTGAACGAAATACCGTACTTAAAGTCCCTCATCATGTACTTAACGGCGGCGGCGCTATACCCTCTGAAATACGCGAATATGGCCAGCGGGCTGACCCTCATCAACGCAGCGTTAATGGCGGAGCCCACCAGGTTAGCCAGCTCAATCCGGAAAGCTATTAGGAGTAGCGTAGCTAGGATCGCGGCGTTCGAGAGCTTAGGTATGTAGTCCCTCAACCTGACCCCCTTATCCAAGCACGCATCAAGAATTATGATAGGGTAGAGTGCTGGGTACACCACCAGCCTATATGCGGTATCTAATATCGCTACGGCAGCCGTCACCACAACCACGGCCTCGGCGGCAAAACCTGATGCGGGCCCGCGCCAGAAGACCGTCACGAAGTCAAGCAACACTATCGTAAGTACGTCCAGCACTATGAGTAGGGCCGTAGCCTCCACCCAGAGCTTACCGAACCGTAGCCTACGCCCCACGCCCCAAAGGAAGGCTAGGGGCACCGCGATAAGCGCCAAGTCCATTAAGGCGAAGTGGAGGGCCTCAACACACACGTAAAGCTTAAACCCAAATAAAGAGGTGATAAGCATCATCAAACTCCAGGGCCTACCGCCGTAGAAGGGGTACACGTTATAGAGCATCACGTCAGCCGCGAGGAAGAGGGCGAACAGCAACCACGGCGTGCAGGCCTTAAGGTTGGGGGAGGCTAATACCTTCATTAAATCACCCCAGCCCCTCATTATCTTACCACGGCGAAATACCCTTGAAGGGCACGCGGACTATGTTACTCACGTTATCGCTCACCACAGCAGACCCGCTCTCAAGTAAGTACTTGATTCTAAAGCGCATGGTGAAGAACGTGAAGGACTGGCGGTAGCCCTCGGACACGACGTACCTCACCGAAACGTCTTTCAAGTACCCTACGTAAGGCCCTGCAACCTCAGTAACGGTACCATTACGATAATTACTGATGCAGTAGGCAATGCCAAGCGTTGCGTGAGCGGCAATGAGCTGCGCGGCCTCAGCAGGGATTCCCGCAGCCGATGCCGTGGTGGATACACTCTCAACACCGATAATCGGGGATGCAATACCTATCGAACGTAGCGCCCCCGATACACGGGTGAGTATCTTGAATGTTTCCGTCGCTATAGCGGATGATACAGAATGACAGAGAGTGTCTGAACACTCAAGTAATCCGTGCAGCTCGCCAGTAGTGCTGATTCTTATATCGAGTTTCCTTAGGGTTAGGGACGAGGAGGCGCCCGTGACGTTTACCGAGAACAAGTAGCTGGGGCTAGCGCCATTCACTATTGGAATATCGTTCTTTGGCGCGGCGTACCTGATGATTAGGTAGGATTGCGTGAAGTTCAGGCTACTTGTTCCTTCGGCAGTGTCGACGTAGCTTAGAGCGTATGATGAGAGTAGGGGTGCGTAGAGCGCGCTCTTAAGTAGGGGTAGGGAGGTGTACCCCAAGTACTTAGACTCCCCCCAGCAGTTGTTCATTATCCTTGCTGGTATCGTTATCGGATGTGGCGCCGTCATGTCCAGCCTTACGGCTAGGTTCTTCGGTTTCGTTACGAGTATCGTGAATGGTATGAATTGCTGTACCGCTAGCGAGTACGTTAGTGATGGTTGCGGCACGGACACCGTCACGGTCTTAGACTCCCCGCCGCTAATCCTAACCTGCTGGCTGCATATGCCGCCATCCGCCCCTATGCAGACCTTAACACCTACGCTAACGGGCACTATGCCCTTCTCTAAGTGAATTCTTAGGGGGATACTGATCGTCTTGAATCTCCAGATCAGTGAAGAGCCTATGGCGTTAGGAATTAGGAGGTTTAGCTGGGCCTTAGATATCCTAGATCCTATTAGTAGGCTTACGCTATTGCCTTTAACGCGAACTAAGTACGTGTTACCGTTCGGGTATACCTCCCCTTCCGTACTCCCTGAACTCACTATCGATGCCTTGAAAACAGCGCTCTCGTAGGCCCTGTTAAGCCATCCCGAGGAGTACCCGGCGTAGAGGACGGCGACCCTATCAACGGCCAGCAGCGTTTTTGAGTAGGGGTTCTCGACGCTCACCACGTACTCTATATTAAGCATGCCCTTAAAGCTCCTGAACAGCTGCTCCGCCCTGCTACCGGTTAAGTATGTTGTTACGACAATCAGGTTAGGCTTCCCAGGATACACGACGTAGCTTGAGGTTCCAAGTGAAATCAGCCTAGCCTCGGCAGTACCCGTATTCCTGAAGGTTGAGATGTATGTCGTGACAGTTACTCTGCAGGTGCTTGACGTGCCTTGAGGCTTAACCCATATCTCCGCTACTGCTTCGATGGGTAGGTAGTCGTTAACGCCGGCAGGCTTGACTATCTTAGCAAAGTCCAAGCGGTTAACGCCTTTCCAGGCAGGCATGCCGGGCGATACGTCGATGAAGTACTCGAGCGGTTCCTCATAGCCGTACAACGATGTCGCCCCGCGGCGCCGTGGCGGTGTAGGCAGCGTTATGGGCTTGCCCACAGCCTTAACTACACGCGCCTCTATTGGGGTTGTTACGGCGTTTCTGAGCATCCCTAACCTGCTGAGGAGCGCTACTTCGTTGGGTGTTAGCCCGCTTAACTCGTTGCTGAGTACGTAGTTCGGCGATGAGGTGCTGGCCAGGGCTACGTAGGGGTTCGGCAGGCCCGGCTCGTAGGTGAGGTAGATCGGTATGCTAATTGTTCTGGGGAGTAACGGGTTTTCGACAGCGCCGACGCGGTTAAGGATACCTACCCCTCTAAGCTGGTGTAGCGCCTCCTCAACTATGGGGTCTCGAACCGGGTTTACGGTGATCTCAACAAGCCTTACGAGCTTTACGTACCTCGCCACACCCTCCCTGCTTAAGACCGTGGCTAGGGTCCCGGGGCTCGCAGGTTTCGGAAGCTACCTC
>JAMOVB010000044.1 GCA_027061705.1 Desulfurococcales archaeon | reverse complement strand
AATAGATGCTCTAGCTAGGTTCACTCAAAACCTCGCTGAGTCCGAGGAGGAGATGAGAAGAAAGCTTAAGGCGTACGTAGCCCTACCGTACTTCGGCGCGATCATGCTTGCCGCAGCGCCACTCGTCATCCTTTGGCTACTTGTTGCGAGCACTAAGGGAGTATCGCCAAATTCCATGGCCCCACTTGTCTTCATACTCTCCGGCGGCGCCCTCATAAACAACTTCGTTATGGGAATAGTTGCAGGTAAGGTCAGCGACATGAGCGTCGCTGCGGGCTTCAAGCACGCTACGTTCATGATACTGATTACTGCGGTTACCTCGCTGCTCACCATGAAGTTGTTGGGGCTCTGATGCGGCTAAAAATGAAATACAATGTTAATCTGATCCTCTGTAAAATGTTTTGAAGAAAAAGATGCAAGTCTATAACACGTAGATAAGATATATACAACAGGCTGACGAATATAGTTAAAAAGAACGTTAACATTCACAGTACAGCACATAGGCATAACTTTAATTAGAGCCTCCCCAACCAAGTTACAAGGAGGTGCAAAGCTCCGTGAGGAAGACTCGGAAGGCAATCTCGCCCATAATCGCTACAGTAATACTGGTAGCTGTAACGCTAGTGATAGCGGTGGCGATAGTAGGGTGGCTAATGGGCCTCTGGGGAGGCCTTGCTGGCGGGTCCCCAGCGATACAGATAACGAACCAGATACTGTATACTAATGGCACCCTCCAGTTCTATTTAAAGAACACGGGCGGAGGCTCTGACGTAATACTGTCGGCGCAGCTACTCAAGAACGGCGCTGTGGCTGGAAGCAACACCACATTCACACTAGTGGGCACCACTACCGGCACTTCACCGACTGTACCCGCTAACTGGGCAGGCTGGGTCAAGGTGGACTTCAGCAAGGTCACGCTGAAGCCTGGCGACACTGTGATAATAAAGCTGTACTTCAAGACCTCAGGCACGCAGCAGTTCCAGGTGACTGCCACTAGCTAAGCCTAAACAAATCCCCTAAATCTTTAATCTACTGGCTGGGCGATTGAAGAACGCTGTTTTTTAGGAATATATTTCGGAAGCGCGAAAAGCGTTCTGGCTGGAAATCCTAACGCCCTGCACTGGTCATTAGGGATGTTGCGACAGTAGCTGTGGCATGAATTAATTAGTAAGCCCGCGATATTAGCTGAGGCAGACTCGCCAGCGACGGTGCCGCTAATGCAGGGCATTAGCAGGAGCTTGCGGGAGGCTAAGCGGCTGAACCTCGATAACCTCATCGTTAATTTTCTCTTGCTCTACGTAATGGCGTTAGAGTACGTGGTTATGTACACCCTAGTCTACAGGATACTGCCTTTCACCTACGGGGATGAGAGGTATTACATCAGGGCAGGGATTAAGTATGTGGAGGGGGCTCCCCTAACTAAATATAATCCGGAGCACCCGCCGCTCGCTAAATACATAATTGGACTATCCTCTGTATACCTACATAATCCGCACATTGTTACCTTCATAGCGGGGCTGATTTCCGTATTCCTGGTATATTTCATCATACTTCGAATTACCGGGAGCGTAATTCACTCGTTCTTGGGGGCGACGTTATCTATGCTGGAAGTGCCGTTCTTAAAAATCTTCAGATACGCCTTACTCGACTCGATAGCAATGCCCTTTATACTTGCCGCATTCTACCTAACAATACTTAACCTAAGGAGGGTGAGCTACAAGCACCTAGTGGTTGAGGGCGTATTGTGGGGTCTAGCTGTAGCGTGTAAGTGGCCGTCACTATATCTGCTACTCGCAGCGCTGATCATTAAGTTAGTGGTTAGGCATCAAGCAAACACAACTGGCGGCGCGTTGAGGACGTTGAAGAATAGGATCTCCAGCATTATTCTGCAGTACGGGATCATCCTTGCGACGGCGTTCGCAACATACTCCGCAACCTTCTTAAGGGACTTCATGGAATCGCCGTGGACGTTCATTAAGCACAATGCTTTCATGATTTCATACATGTACAGAATACACTCAATAATAATAAACACCGTAATATCAGCATTAACGATGATGTTCTTTAAAACAACATTCTGGCATATACTCCCCAACGTGTACGTAACTCTCAAAATGTCGCATGGTGTCGTCACCTCAACAATTACTAGAGTCACGCAACCACACCATAAGGTGGAGATCGACATCCTACCTACATTCGGGGCTCTCCTAATGCCCGCAATCTCGCTATTGCTACCCTACGGCGCGGTGACATACCGAAAAGCCGCCCCAGGTATTAAGGCTGCATTCATTGCTGCCATCCTCTCACTGCTACCAGCATTTCACGGCAATATACCGTGGTATTATGCCTATCTCGTGGTCTTCTGGAGTATCTACGCCGCCTCAGCACTTAAGACTAAGTACCTTGTCGCTCTAGTCCTCGCTGATATCGCATACTATGCCATAGTGTGCCTAGCAGGACTTACGCACCCCATAGTGTTTAGGGTTGGGTAGTGTAACTAATTAACGATGTTTACGGTTGCATGTACTAAATCTTAAAGACTCATTAATACCACATTAAATATGAGGCAACTCGGGCGGTGGGGTTATGAGAAGAGTTCGAGCAGGCATATCTACGATACTGGTGGAGGTACTAATAATATCGCTCACTCTGATAATGGTTTCCTTAGCGGTAACTTGGATACTGGGTTTATGGCACTCCACTCAAGAGACTTTCATGATAAAGCCAATGGTCAGAATATCGTTCGGATCTCTTAACAGTACCCCAGTACTGCAGCTTTACGTTACGAACAACGGTGAGAAGTCCGACATAATACTGAAGGTTATGATTAAAGCTGGTGAGGGGTACTACATTAACTCGACCCAGATAAAAATACCTGCAGGATTCTCAGGAAAGATAGTGATCAGTAAGTGGGTTCCCTACCATAACCCGAAGAAGTTAGTGCCAGGCGATATGTGTAGGGTGTATATCTACACGGCAAACCATGGGATGCTGTTCTACGACTTAATAGTGTCATCCTAACCTACGCGTGGATATTAACGCTTATTTCTTTCCACAGCATAGGTGTAGGAGGGTGGTGGCCCGGTTGAGCTTACCTGAGGATTTAATTAAGGTATTGGATCTGACAAGATCACATAATCGTTGGAGAAGGTTTGAATGCATTAACCTGATAGCCTCCGAGAACACTATGTCGCCATTGGCGGAGGCAGCATACTTCACGGACATGATGCATAGGTACGCTGAGGGGAAGCCTAGGAAGAGGTACTATCAAGGGAATAAGTACGTGGATGAGGTTGAACTTCTCGCCATGGATCTCATGTCAAGGCTGCTTAAGGTGGAGTACGTTGAATTAAGACCCATAAGCGGCACCATAGCCAACGCCGTGGTCTTTAGAAACCTAGCAAACCCCGGCGATAAGGCGTTAATAGCGCCTGTCCAGGCAGGAGCGCACGTATCACACACGAAGTTCGGGACGTTAGGCGCCCTAGGAATAGTTCAGGTTGAACTACCTTTCGATTTAGAGCGCTGGAATATAGACGTCGATAAGGCCGTTAAGCTCATTGAGGAGGTTAAGCCTAAGTTCGTAACCCTAGGTGCGAGTGTGTACATGTTCCCACACCCAACGAAAGAGATAGCTGAGGCAGCACACTCCGTGGGTGCTAGGGTCGTTCATGACGTGGCCCACGTGCTCGGACTAATAGCTGGCGGGGTATGGCCCAACCCAATACACGAGGGCGCGGATGTCGCCACCTCATCAACACATAAGACCTTCCCAGGCCCTCAGGGAGGGCTGATATTTACCAATGACCGCGCGTTATACAAGGCTATCTCCAAAACGGTGTTCCCGTGGTTCGTCAGCAACCACCACTTACACCGGCTACCGGCCCTGGCGGTGACGGCGGTTGAAATGATTGAGTTCGGGAAGGACTACGCTTCGCAGGTCGTTAAGAACGCTGTAGCGTTTGCTGAGGCGTTAAGCGCTGAAGGCTTCAAAATACCTACCGAGCACTTAGGCTTCACCAAATCACACGCCTTCGTTGTTGACGTCCGCGATCTAGGCGGCGGGGCTAAGGCCGCCAAGCTACTTGAGGATGCTAACATAATACTGAATAAGAACCTGCTCCCGTGGGACCCACCAGAGGCTGTCAAGAACCCCAGCGGCCTTAGGATAGGTGTCCAGGAAATGACGAGATTCGGTATGAGGGAGGACGACTTTAGAGAGCTGGCAAAGTTCTTTAAGGAGGTGCTGATAGACGGCAGGGATCCTGCTGACGTGCGTAAGAAAGTGATTGAGTTCAGAAGGAACTTCCTTGAGGTTAAGTATGGCTACGACATACCTGAGGATCTCAAGGACAGCCTAATCAAGGTGCCAATGCTTCTATGAAGGCCGACGACCTTGTTGAATGGGAGAGGCTTTCTTGGGTAGAAATTTCCCAAATATTAGATAAAGCACATACAATACTAATTCCTGTGGGTAGTGTCGAGCAGCATGGCCCGTTACTACCCTTAGGGCTAGATACTTATGTAGCAGATGCTGTGTGTATGAGGGCCTGTAGGATCTTAGCCCGCGATGGCGTAAGCGCCTTGAAGCTCCCTCCGATCTGGTTCGGGTTGAGTAGGATGTGGTCCTCATTTAAGGGTACAGTCACGCTGGAGACTCAAACACTGTACTTACTGATGAAGGACATTATAGCGTCGCTAGCGTCGTCAGGCGTGAAGCATGCCGTCGTGGTTAATGGACACGCGGGGAATAATGATGTATTAAGGATTGCCGTAAGGGACTCTGTTGAGAGATA
>JAMOVB010000043.1 GCA_027061705.1 Desulfurococcales archaeon | reverse complement strand
AAGCTTGCTTTAAGGGTTTATTATTTTCGTTAAGTATGCTTGACGTGGAGGTCAGTGCTTATGGGTTTAAGCACATTCGATATAGCAGCAATACTATTTATACTCGTTATCTTCGTGCCGTTCCTTGCGTCCAGCATTAAAATAGTGAAAGAGTATGAGAGGGCAGTCATGTTCAGACTGGGCAGGCTGATAGGGGCGCGTGGCCCGGGAATATTCTTTAGGATACCGATCGTCGATACGTTCATTAAGGTTGACTTAAGGATAGTTACTGTTGACGTGCCTAAGCAGGAAATAATAACTAAGGATAACGTCAGCGTTAAGGTTGATGCTGTTGTATACTATAGGGTTGTAGACCCTGTATCGGCTGTTGTTAAGGTTTCAAACTATAACTACGCAGTAGCTATGCTTGGTCAGACAATACTAAGGGATGTTGTTGGACAAGCCGAACTCGACGACCTCCTCCAGAGGAGGGACGAGATAAACAAGAAGATTCAGGAGTTAATAGACGAAGTAACGATGCCTTGGGGCATTAAGGTAACGGCAGTTACGATAAGGTCCGTTGAATTACCTGAGAATCTAATGAGGGCGATGGCTAAGCAGGCCGAGGCTGAAAGGTGGAGGAGGGCGAGGGTTATCGAGGCTGAGGGCGAGAGGCAGGCTGCGGCGAAGCTTGGTGAGGCAGCGCTAATATATGAGAAGCACCCTGCCGCGATGAGGTTGAGGGAGCTTCAGACTATGGTTGAGGTTGCTAGGGAGAAGGCGTTAATCGTGGTGACGGAGGCTGGGAAAGCTAGCGAGCTAGCCAAGCTTACGGCGGCTGCAGCGTCCATAGAGCGTAAAGAAGCCATGAAGTCAAGCAGTAGGTGAGTCCCGGCCGGTGAGCTTAATGAAGGTTGCCGAGCGTCTGCCGGTTGCTGGGGCATGCGCTGCAGCTGTGATACTGGTAACAGCCCTTACCCTTGTGTTTCCGGTAATTTCGGTAGCAGGCGGTTCCGCAGGCGCGCCGACGTCGCGTGGTATGCCGTTAGGAAGGCTCTGGCTAGGTAATGTACGTGTGATTAGGTACGCAGTAGTAATACACGTAACCCCGCCTTGGGGTACAATCGACGACGGTGTTAAGGATTACATCTTAAGCGCGTTGAAATATGCAGAGTCGCATAACTACGCTCTAATTATGTGTATAAGTAGCTACGGAGGTCTTTTAGAAGCGGCATTCGCCATAGGCGACGCTTTCGCCAGATCTACAGTACCCGTAATAGCATATGTTTGCGGAGGCAAGGCGTTAAGTGCGGCGACGATGATAATACTTCCTGCAAACATCATAGCGCTCTCTCCGAACTCCATAATTGGTGCAATGCAGCCGATAATGTATAATCCGCTAACGGGAAGTATTAAGTTTATAAATGAGTCTAAGATCATAAACCCCGTTGTTGCTAAAGCAACTTACTTCGCACGGATAAGAGGAAGGAATGTCACGGCTGCTAAGCTCTTCGTGATAAAGAGTTTAGTGCTAACAGCGCGTCAAGCGGTTAAGGAGCACGTAGCTAACTTGATAGTCAACAGTATGAGTGACCTCCTAAACAAGCTTAGGGGCATGATTGTCAACACTACGGCAGGCCCCTGTAAGTTAGAGATTGTTGAAACTATGAATTACCCGTGCAGTATCAGAGATAGGTTCATCTCAGCATTAGAGAATCCGATGGTCGGAGGCGTACTGATGACGATAGGCATACTTGGAACGATATTTGCCCTAGTCTCAGGTAAGCTACCCATAATACCGATAGCGCTCCTCTTTCTCTTTCTAGGTCTAGTGGGCTCGGGCTTCAACCCCAATATCATTTCAATATTGCTCATAGCTATAGGAGCCGTCATGTTAGCTGTAGAGCTCTTCGTAACACCCGGCTTCGGTGTGATAGGAATAACGGGGATAGTGCTTATAGCTATAGGTGTGGCGCTATCGCCAGCAATGGTGCCGGCAGGGCTTAGCCCACCAACAGGGTACGTACGTGGACTACAAACTATAGCAGCGGTTGTGGGCGGGGGTTTAGGCGGGCTTACGGGCTTCATACTCTACAAGGTGATAAAGGCCAAACGCTCAAAACCTGAGGAATTCACACCCGTAGGCAAGATAGGTAGAGCTATAGACGACATAGGCCCGGATACGAAAGGCTTTGTAATAGTTGACGGTGAGTACTGGAGAGCTGTTAGTGACGTTCATATTAAGGCCGGAACGAAGGTCGTCGTAGAGGCGATGGAGGGAGCGGTCCTGCGGGTGAGGCCTCTTGAGGAGCACAGGAGTAGCTGACCTGCCGCTTCACTGGGGTCACGTCCCGCCATGGCTTGCGCGCATAATGCGTAGGCTATCCAAAGCCATACTAGAGGTCGCCATTATGGAATTAGGTAGCGAGGGACTATTAAGGAGGCTATCAAATCCGCTCTGGTTTCAAGCATTCAACAACGCCATAGGTATGGATTGGGACAGCAGCGGCTCGACAACCGTTACGACGGCCATGATCA
>JAMOVB010000042.1 GCA_027061705.1 Desulfurococcales archaeon | reverse complement strand
TAGGCCCTCTAGAGCCGCTGCCAGTAGGAACGCATTCAGCCTTGATGCCTCGATGCCTAGGAGGTCTAACCAAGCGTCGCTGAGGCCTAAGCTGCTGCCGATTCTCACGTAGGTGCGTGCTAGGGGGCCGCCGCCCGTAACGACAGCCACCTCATCCCCGGCGGCAACCCTCTCCTTAATTATCGATGATATCTCCTTGATCAGAGGTTCGCCGCCCTCCTTGAATACCTTACCAGTAACCTTAAGCACGACCCTCACGGAAGAGCCCGTGTTTACGGGGGTGTGGCCGGGCTTTAAAGCTTGACTGCGTCTAAGCAATGATGAGCTCCACGCCTAGCTCCTCAGCAACTTCCTTAACAGCCCTGCGTACTGCCGCCCCCACCTTCTTCATAACCACTACCCTCTCGGTAGGTATTGACGACTTGAGTATGGCCGCCTTAACCACCCTCCTCAAGGTCGCTTCATCACCCCTTAACGTCTTGAGCGCATACCTAGGTATTATGTGGCCGTAGCACTCGCCCAGCCTTAAGGCCCTCTCACTGAATCCCTCAGCGTAGTGGGGGCCGCCGACACCCACGCTTGCAACGCACCTCACACTACCTAAGCTCTTGAGGGCTTCGATAACGACCTCGCCTACAGCCTCGTGCGCCTCCCTCAGAACCCACTCGCTCTCGCTGGAGCCTATTTCAATGAAGGTGAGCGGCCTTGAGAGGCCTGTGGGGCCGTGGTGCGTTACCTCGTAAGTGACTCTGAAGTCGTTGAGTCCGTGCCTAACCCTAGCCTCCGTTAGCCCACGCAGGAATGAGTACGCGAGTGGTGGGTTAGCGATGCAGAGTTCGTACGGTCTGCCCCCGAAGGGCGCGTCGCCGGAGGGGTTGCCCGTATGGTGCGTTGTCAGTGACTTGATGCCTGAGGCCGCCGAGTGCCTTGAAAGGAATACGTAGATTGACGCCTCGGGAACAATGTTGTCTAGGTTCTCAGCATAGATTATGTCCTCACTAATCTCGACTAGGAGGGCGTTCAGTCCCCGCAGCATCATCACCTTGCTGTCAGCGCCCTCCCTTACTATCGAGCCTCCGAGAACCTCAAGCAAGTACTTACCTATCCCCTTCCCGGCAGGGTCGACGGCGCTGTAAACCAGCGCGGGAACGCCCGCTACCTCCACACACATCACAACCAACCACTAACTGCTTAGCGTGCAGGCATTCATAAGCGCTAGCCCGCGCATAAGCGCGGATTTTAGCCGGGATGCTGATCCATCGGCGGGAGCGGTTTTGAGGCAGGTAGTGCTCGCCTTCGTTGAGGGCGTCCCTGTAGCCGGTGATGAGGAGGTTGTTAAGGAAGTTGCCAGAATGCTTAAGGATTTGCTGGGGCGTGACGCACGCGTCGTTAAGGCGGGCTGCGAGGGCATATACGGTGATAGTGACGTAGTGCTCGGCATCATAACGGGTGAGACGCCCTCAGGGCTTAGGGGGCTTTACGTGGAGCTCTACAATAGCGCCGTAGCTCCATTCAAAGAGCCTGATGTGCAGGCGGTCTACGTTGACGGCTCTAGGGTTGCGTGCAGGTACCGTAGGTCAGGCAGGCTGTCATGCGAGGTAGCCGACATGATTGCTAGGGAGTTAGGGCGTGAGGCGGGGCGCTGCAGTAGCTCAAAAACGCTGTTCTGCTGTGTTGTTAGCGGCGTTAAAATCGTTAGGTGCTGCCTTACCCGTATTTTCGGTGGTGGCCGACCTACTCGCTAAATCTGTAGCCGCATATGGGGCATACCTTGGCCTCAGCGGGCACTAGGTGGCCGTTAGGGCACCACTTAAGCCTTTTGCCGCAGTTGGGGCAGAACTTAGCTTTAGGCGGTACCTCAGCTCCGCAGTATGGGCAGAAGAACTTCTGCTGCGCCTGCTGTGTTTGGGGCGCTGTCTGAGTCGTTGGGGCCTGCGCGCCGCCCCCAGCTTGTGGGGCCGTGCCCTGCTGCGCCTGCGCGTACGGCCCGTAGAGGAGGGGTGGAATCATCACGATACCTGTTCCGGCGCTGGCGCTCGGCGACTTACCTAAGGCTGAAGCCACCGCCTTAGCGGTCTCCATCTGCAGCACCATGGCTGCATTGCCCGTCTGTCTAATCCAGAATAGCTTCTGCCTCCACTCCTCGGTAGTGTCCACGCCCTCGAACTTAACGTCTATTAGTTCAAGGCCCAGCCTCTTGAAGTCCTCCAGTAACTTCAGCTTTACCTCAGTACTCACTCTATCTAAGTTCATGAACACATCCACAATGCTGTATGTTGATAGGTACTTCATGAGGAGCTCATTCATGAAGCTCCTCAGGTAGTCGTTGATGTCGTCGGTAGTGTAGAGTGATTGACCACCCACAACCTCATTGACGAAGACCGCCGGGTCAGCAACCCTGAAGTAGTAAGAGCCTCTGAACATTAGGGGCGCTAACTCGGTCGTCTGGGTCCTCCCGCCGAACAGCCCTCTGAACTGGCGCAGCGACACGAATATTATGGTGGCTTGGAAGGGGACTTTATCGTAGCCGCTTATCCTTGAGAGTACCTTGGTTAGTAGGGGGAGGTTTAACGTGGTTATTACGTGCCTCCCAGCCCTAAACACGTCGTAGACCTTACCATCCCTGTAGAATACCGCGGCCTCGTACTCCCTAACGATGAGTATAGAGCCCCACTCAATAGTCTCGCTCGGGTACTTCCAGACTATATCGTCAGGACCTGGATTAACCCACTCAATAACCTTAGGCAATCACATCACCCCTCCGGAGGAGCCTCCATGCTGAACATGTTAACCCTCTCGTCGATGAGGGCCTCAAGCTCATCAAGTAGAGCCCACACGGACTCCATAGCGTTAGGGTCGCTTCCGACCTTCTTAATGAGCCCCTCAAGCTCCTCTATCCTCGGCACTATCTCGTAATCAACCTTCTTAAGCCTCTCCAGCTCATTCTCCCTAACCTTAATCCTGTCGAAGAGGCCTGCGTAACCTGCCGGGGCGTTCTTGAGCTTGGAGTAGAGGCCGTCAAGCCTCTTCCAAAGCATGTCTAGGTCGGACACGTCGACGCCTCTTAAGGAGCCGTCAAGCGCCCGCATCATGAGGCGGCGGACTTCGCCCTTAACCCTCATAAGCAACTCGCACATATACCTCCTTACGAGCAGCTCGTCCTCCCTAATCAGCTCCTTACGCTTATACCCGTGAAAGCCTGGGATCAGCAGCTCAAGCTTTTCGGGAATGCCGAGTTCCTTACCCATAATCTGGGCACCCGCTCACCATGTAATGTGGGTAGTTAGTAGAAAAGCGTTTCTATTACGTTAGCCTAGCGCCGCGCAGTAACGCCCGCGAGATCAGCAACAACGACCCCCACACCATGAGGAAGGACGCGCCCCCGACGACGAGCCCTGCGTAGGACGCTGCCAGTACGGCGACCCCCAACGCAACGGCTAAGGAACCCCAGACCGCGCCGAGGGCGTCCCTGCGGTACGTTATGAGTAGCGAACCTATGAAGCATAGGAAGGCGGAGACCCCAGCCTCCGGCGTTAGGATTCCGTACCACGCCAGCGTTATTAAGGCCCCCACCACTATGAAGGCTACCGAGACGCAGGTCCAGAGGGAGGGCAGGGAGCAACACCTCCTTTAATCATCAAGGTCTCCACGAATATAAAGCTATGGAGGAGCCCCCGTAAGCCGCTACTTGAGGACCTTAGCCCTAAACTCGGAGTAGAGCTTCGCAACCTCCTTAACCCACTCGTGAATGCCCTCGGGGGTCTCCGGGTATTTTGAGTAGAGGTCCTTAGCCCTGTTCATGAACTTCGCGACCGCACGCAGCCTTAGCAGGAAGGACGGCCTGCCTATCCCTGCAAGCAACCTCATAGCCTTATCAACTACTGAGAGCTCCAGATCCCCCTTCATCGAGACCGTGTTTAGGTCTGTCTCCCTAATTATCTTCCTAGACATCCCGTACTCCAAGTCGTCGTCGCTCAGCTGCTGGAGGAATATCCTGAAGAAGTCCAGCGACGCCTGCTTGATCCCGTAGTGCTGCAGGAAGCATAGGTTAGCGCTCCACAGATCCTCAGCGGTGAATACGTCGCCACGCGATGCCGTCTTTAAGGCCTTGGCAAGGCACCAGGAGGTAATCATCGCCGACCCCTTACCGCCACCGTGTATCGGGTTCACAGCATACGCCGCGTCGCCAACCACCGCAACGCCGTTCCAGACCAGCGTATTCACGGGCCTTCTGGTGGGTGCGGCCGCCCCACCCGCCTCAACTATGGTGCTTCCCTCGAACTCCTTCCGAGTTAGGACGTACTTGTAGAGTAGGTCCTTAGGCCTCGGATTACCTACCCCGTGCTGGACTCCTAGGCCGACGTTCACGAGACCCTCACGCAGCGAGTAGGGGAAGAACCACCAGTAGCCTCCGGGCGCTTTAGCCTTACTTATGAATATCCTCAGAAACTCCGGCTCCTCAACAGGCTCCTTCAGCCTCCTGACCTCCCTATAAGCTACTATGGCGTCCTCAGGCTTGAGCCTGTCCGTTATGGGCCACTCGTCGGGAAGCTTATTGGCTATTACCCGCGGGTAGCCTGTGGCGTCAACCACTAACGCTGCCCTAACCTCCTCAACCTTCCCGCCGCGCCTTACCTTAAGCCCCTCAACGCGGTTCTCCCCTAGTATTGGTTCGAGCGCGTAGCTCCTTTCCCAGTACTCAACGCCGCGGTCGGCCGCGGCCTTAATGAATCTCTGCGTGAACTTAACCCTATCTATCTGGAAGCCCTCACCCATAACCCTATATCGGGTCTTCTCAGAGGGGGAGTAAACATCCACACCCTTAACCACGCCTGTGAGCTCCTCGCCCTTAGGGTACTCAACCCCGAGCTCGTCGAAGTGGTGCTTACCTAGAGCGTCGCCGCAGGGCTTATCGCCTGCCCTGCTGAAAGGCCTCATGTCGACTAGGAGTACCTTAAGGTCCGTCCCGCTTAGGAAGTAGGCGAGAGAAGCGCCTGCCACCCCAGCCCCGGCTATGACGACGTCATAGCGCTCCATTCTACCCAACCCATCTCTAGAGTGGGTGAGGAACTAAAATTAAGTTTCCCGGCGGTCCCCGTCGCTCCATCTACATCATCGTTCAGCGGATGTCGTCAGGTCATCCCGTCCTTATTTAGCCGTCACTAAGGTAATATAGCTTAGCTGGTGTTGTGCTTGGACGTCGTGTGTGAGGTGTGCGGGGCGGCTAGGGCTAGCGTTAGGTGCCCGCTGTGCGGGAGGCTCGTTTGTGAGAAGCACTTCGACAGGGAGGCAGGCGTCTGCGTGGTTTGCCGTGACCTCATGTGCCGCGTCTGCGGCCGGAGGCTCTCTGTGGATGTGTGCCCGTTGTGCGGGAGGCTTATCTGCAGGGAGTGTTCCGTCGAGCTTCAGCCGGGGATTAGAGTGTGTAGGGAGTGCTTCAGCAGGTTGGATGAGATCGTTGCCGAGCACCCGCGCCTGAACTACCTGCTTAGGTATTTAAAACGACGTAATCAACACGTCTTAAGCCGTAGGTAAAAAGCTTAAAATCTTACCCGCCCGTAATCCTCAAGGTGGTGGTTAGGTGGGCTTCAGCAAGGCGTTGGATCTAGTTAGAACTGTAATCAAGAAGTATGACGCCATACATGCCGAGGCAGTCAAGGAGGTTAGGGTTACTAAGGTCGCCGCATTCAACCTCATTAATGAGGTTCTAGCAAGGACCGAGAGACTGCTTCAGTTTCTTTCGGAGCTTGAGAACGCGGTGGAGAAGGGGAAGGTTGTTAGGTTCTGCAGCGGGTGGATACTCACGCGTGAGGATGGGAGGATATCCGCCAGCAGGTTTAAGCCGGCCCTCGCCGTCTCCTATGATGAGAGATCCGGCAGGGTAACGCTAACCGACTCGGTGACCACAGTCTCAATAGGTTCTTCAAGCATTAAGATAAGATTTAGGAACTTCAGTAAGGAGATCAGGCTAAGCAGGGATGCTATTGAGGCGGATGCCGAGATAATTAAGGCGCTCGGCTCTAAGATACTGTTCGTGGTTGACGCACTGCTGGCCCGCATAGAGACCTGCGCCAAGTCATTCGGCATTAGGATCTAGCCCGCCCTCCGCGAGCACTGTCATGACCTCCTACCGCCGAAAAACATCGTTTTAGAAGCGCCCTCCACGCGAGGAGCCTTAGGGCTATCCCGGGGTACTTTGTAGGCCTGTAAGTACCGCAGGTTAGGCATATCTTCCTAACCCTTCCCCTATACTTAACCATCATTCGCTTTAAGCTCGCGTAAAACTCTTCTGGATAGGGCAGGTATGTGATGGGTTTAAGCACGTTCCTCTTCTTCGGCTTCACGCCTGTTGACAGGTGGTAGACCTTAAGCGGTATTACGTAGGTGTACAGCCCCAGCCTGTAGCTCACCTCCAAGCAGTAGTCCTCAGCATACAGGTGCCAGTCAACACATACTCCCTCGTCAAACTCAACCCTGCGAAGCACGTGGTTTGGGACTATAAAGAGTAGTGGGTCGACCGTCTGGACGCGTACGGGCTTCGAGATGTTCCTGCCGCACGCAGGCCTGGGAGGGTTTCCATGCATGACGTTACCTATAACCTCCGGTATGTCCTCACGCCTGCCGGCGACGCCCGCGACGCCTAGCCTCGGTAGGGAGTCCAGTATTCTTAGGCATTTAGATAGCCAATCGCTTCCCTCAAGCCTCACGTCCGGGTGGATGAACATCACGTACTTTCCGGGGAGCTTGTCCCTAATTTGATTCAGCAGTTGGGCCGCATTCCTATACCTACCTGAGGTATTATCGATCAGTATGAGTAAGTAGTCCTTAAGGGACTGCTTCCTTAGGCTTGCTAGGAGGTACTTACTCAGCACCTTCAGGTCCGTGTACACCGTTACGATGCTTAGTTTAGAGGTCGTCATAGATCGCCGCGGCGAGTATCTGCACGCCGGCGCTTTAAGAGTTGACTATAATGAGACCTTGACCGGGAATAGCGTGCGGCGTAATACGCTACCTTCACAGCTGATTCGGAGTGGATTAGCGTAAGCTTAATAAAGGTTTCCACTGATGAGGGAAAAGCTACTTAACGTACTCCTTAAGCCAGGGGTACATGTCGACCCATTTATGTAGGAACGGCTTGTACGTCTTTATGTAGAGTGGATGCGTCGTCATCTTCCTTATGAGTTCCGCACTCCTCCTGTACTTTATAGCCTCGCCCAGCGTGTTCTCTCCCTTCATACGCTTCCACTCATCCAGTGTAAACATATACTTCTTCTGTACGTAATCCCTATAGACGTCGCTGAGGACGTTAAACGTGCAGAACGGGACTACGCGGCCATCAGGCATTAGGTAGTGTATGTTGCACCTCATTACTCTCTCAACGTCGTAGTTGTATAGATCCATGAAGTGCATCATGCCTAGGAACAGGAACTTATAGTGCCACTGCCCCAGAGCGTCGTACGACTGCTTGGTGAATATCTCAACAAGCATCTTAGGCAGGCTCCTCTTAAGCTCGCCCGGCACTCCGTCCCACTTTATGAACTTCCTAAGTATGTTGAGCAGTATCTTAGTGCCTACGAGGAACTTACTCCCACCTGCCTTAAGCTCGTCCGCCTTCTCCCTTAAGTACTCCATGAAGCCCTCTATGTCAAGCATTCTTGATATTGGGACGTACCTGAAGCCGTCCTCACTCCTCTCAACGTACACGTACGTACCGACACCGCATTCGGGGTGGTTAGCCATTTCGAACTTAAACCTGCCTGCCAGCGCCTCAGCGAACATCGATACGGGCACGGACGTCGGCACGGGGTACCAGTCATTAACCGTTATCTGTCCGCCAGTCTGCTCCTCGATGAGCTTCACGGTATCGTATATCGTTACCCTCAGCTTCTCCCTCTCCGCCTTCTTTATCATGCCTGTTAGGGAGACCGGCTGGAAGTTTACGGCCCTAACTATATCCATGTTTAGGGCGGCGAACTTGATAATGTCTCCTAGCTCGTGTGTGTTAATGCCCTTAATTACCGTCGGGACAAGCACAACGCTCGTCATGCTGGCCTTTCTGAAAACCTCGAAAACGAAGGGAACTTCCCAGTGGTTCTTGGGGTTGGACTTAGGGGAGACGCCGTCGAAGCTCATGTAGACCGTGTTTACGCCGTTGCTTCTTAGGGCGTGGGCGAACTCAACGGCCTTCTCCTCACCCTCCTCCCAGTACAGCCTAGCGAACTTTATTGCGTTCGTGTTGAGCTGAACGTGCTTTATGCCCAACTCCTTAAGTATCTTAATTATGTCGACGATGTCCTCTCTGAGGAGCGGCTCACCACCCGTCAGCTGGATTACGGGGGTTACGCCCTGCTTGAGGTATGACTTAAGCATGAATCTTATCTGCTCCTGCGTCGGCTCGTACACGAAGCCGGACTTCTCAGCATAAAAGAAGCAGTACCAGCAGTCCAGATCACACCTGTTGGTAAGGACTAGATTAGCTAATGCGGTGTGGTTCTTGTGGAGGGGGCAGAGCCCGCAGCTGAATGGGCAGGGGGCTGTGAGCTCCGTGTAGACGTGGCGAGGCCCTCTGCCCTCAATAAACCACTTCTCAATCCTCTTAGCCCACTCGGAACTCCCCTGATAAATCTCCTCTATCTCGCCGTGCTGCGGACATACCTTCCGGATGAAGTACTTACCGTCCCTCTCAACGATGACCGCGGGTAGTAGTGCGTAGCAGTACGGGCATATCGAGTGGGTGTACCTAACTAGCTTCTCACCCTCCCTAACCTCAGGTAACGGGCCCCCAACCCTAATCTCACGATCAGCTATCCTAATAACGCCCTTCTCAGGATCAAACGTTGAGGGCTTAATGAGAGCGTTGCCCTTGCCCTTACCCTCACCCATATCCGGGCCCTCTAGCTTAACCATAGACTGCGTTAAAAATAAAAGATTATGTCCTACCGATATATCCCCTGAAATTATCCCAACCACCAGCAACTTCCCGCCCGCGGAAGCTAATCACTCCCGGAGCCCCCCTGACAAATCTTCCGACTACGTTGCGCTCGCGACCGACGCCCTCCCTAGGCACGTAGGCGATAATGAACTCCTCCCCCATATACCTCAGCACTTCCTCAGCGCTGATACCGTGGTCAACCATGACCTCAGCAACTTCAGGACATAGCGGTAGGTCCTCGCTTAGCTCCAAGCTCAAGCCGTTCAGCTCCAGCATCCTTCGGATGGAGCGGAGGCCGTCGCTGATATCCGTGGATGCCTTGACGACGCCAAGCATGTCTAGGAAGTTAAGAGGTATTCTAGGCCGCCTTAGCGCCGATTTAAGCTTTTCGTCGAGAACACTCTCGTCCAGCCCGGCATAGTGCGTGAGTGCGGGTAACGCCGACAAGCCTAAGCAGCCCGTCACGCATAGCGTGTCGCCCTCCACAACCCCTGTTATCGGCTTGAGCTCGACCGCCCTACCGATGACAGCAGCATCTACCCAGACCCCCAGATCCTCCGTGGAGGCGTTCGTATCGCCCCCAAGGAGCGTGGCGCCACAAGCGTTGAGGAAGTCCCGAATCCCCTCACCAATCCTGCGCACGCTATCTAAACCGTAGGTTGGCGGTATGCCTACCGAAACCGTGACGTACTCAGGCCGCCCTCCCTTAGCAATAACGTCCGTGGCCGCAGCCGCCAACACCCTATAGACCAGGTCGTCCAGCCCCATCCACCCGTACCTAGAGTAGCGCTCGCTGGTTCCGTCAATCTTAATGATCAAGACGCTGTCGCCAACCTTAACTGCCGCGGCGTCGTCGAAGAGCGGAAGCTCGCCTGCCGAGTACATAGCCCCGGCAGCAGAGACCAGCGCCTTAATGGCGCTATCCTCGTCCAGCAAGCCGATACCCACATTCAAATAGTCACTAGCGGATTTTAACAGGGGTGCGAGGGCGGTTCTGAATGAGGTTGCTCGGTCGTGACGCGCTGGCCGCAGCGTTGGTGGTCGTCATCATCATCGCCTCCCTCACCGCCTACGCAGCTAAGCTCTCGATAGCGTCGACCGCTGGGGAAAGCCCTCCAAAGCCGGAACGTGTTAACGCGACGTTCACGTACTTTGACTATGCGTACATAACCTACGTTAACGGTAGCTCGGCTGAGAATACTACGGCGTACTTCGACATACCTACGAACTATAGTGACGGGACGTTCAATCAGACAGCCTACGTGATCACGTATGGAGGGAACGTCAGCGTTGGAGGTAGTAAGGGCAATTTCTCAATAAGTATTAACTTATTCAAAGGCAGCCAGGGCTTCGTAGTTGTTAAGGTTGTTGAGAGCTTTCTGAACGATACCGCGTTAATAACCTACATAGCGAAGCACCCGAGCGCTTTCAACTTCAGCTTGTCGAGCATACCAAGTAGTGTGAGAAGGAAGTACTTGGGGAAGCCGGCTAAGGTGGTTGTTAAGTACGTGGTCCCAGCCTTCAGGAAGTGGTTGGGGAAGCTTCTGTCAAACGATAACCTAACATGGAAGAACGTGTCTAAGGCATTCATAGCTGTGCTTGCTGCTTACTTCATATACGTGTCGGGCTACATCCACTACAGCGCCAGCGCCATGCCGAGAACACTTAACGAAACGGTGATCAAGCGCGTGGGGGACTGCGACGACATGTCTAGGGTGCTAACGAACCTGCTATGGTATTACGGAATACCTGCTAAGATAAACTACGGGTACGTCTACATACCTTCATTCAACGTGACAGCAACTCTTGAGGGGTCGGCTGTAAGGTTCCTCAACAACGGGCCGCACGCCTTCGTCTCAGCATACATACCTAAGCTCAAGTGGGTCTCCCTAGACTTCCTCGCAGGCTCGCTACTCAATAACCCATTCCTAATACAGTACGCCTCGACAAAAGCGGTGGTTACTAAGAAGGACGTCCAGAAGATAAAGAAGGAGCTCTCACAGTTCAGGTACGCTGAGGAGGTTCAGGTCTATGAGGACCATATAATACCGGCGTACCTAAACACTACAAACGTAGTCAAGCTACTCAAGGCACTCCATCGTGAGGCCCTACCGGTAATAGCTTTAGCAGAGCCAAAGCACAATAAAACCGTCAGCACCAACACAACCACCACGACAACACCCTCTAACAAAACGAGAACAGAGTCAAGCACTAGCACAGCAACCCCGGCAACGCAGCCGAAAACCTCAACCACCTCACCAACACACACGACTCCCGTAAACCTCACGAAGAAAACATCAACGACAGCGGCAAGCAGTGCAACAGCGAGCACCACACGCACCACGAAAGTAACAACCACACCAAGCGCCTCGGCGACCCATATAGCAAAAACCGGGGGTCGGAGGGCTAGCAGGACCCTAGGACGCACAACTAAGACCTTAGGGAAGGGGGCTGAGGCCCAAACATCAACAATCACAAGTCACCCAGTAAGCTCAAGCACCAGCAGGGCTAGCGGAAGGGGTAGCACGCAGGCACACACAAGCTCGGCGAGCCCAACAACCGTTGGTAGCGCATCCACAGCACTGAGGGGGGCAGGCGGCGTTAGCGGTGCGTACGTGCTTGGATTCATAGGGTGTTTAGCGGCATTCGCACTCGTCCTGCTGATCCTAGCGGTGCTTAGACCTTCAATTAGGGTTGCGGAGAGCGGTGAGTGAGTGGACTACGGATTTACGGGTAATTACATGGAAAAATCACTTACCTTCAGCAGCCCTCCTTAAAAAGCCCCGCGCTTCCTCGGCATCCTCCCGCGGTAGGTTACGGTGGCAGAACCACCAATCAAGGCATTCATACTTCCTAAGCCTCTCTCTAGCCTCACTAATCGACGAGGCCGGCGGGACAATGCCCTTACAGCCTATGACTTCGTTGCTAGGCCAGTTTGCGGGTAGGGCAACGCCGTGGGTGTCGCAAACCTGCAGCGCCTTAACAAGCCTTAGTACCTCGTCAACATTTCTGCCGGTCTCCTGAGGGTAGAAGAGCACCGCCCTTACGACGCTTCCCGGATCCACGACGAACACAGCGCGGATTGTGTGGGTTGACGACTGAGCATGCAGTAACCCCAGCCTCGACGCCACCTGACCACGCGGATCCGCTATTACGGGAAACGGTATCTCGACACCGAGCTTCTCTTTAATCCACTCAACCCACTTAATGTGGCTGAAGACGCTGTCAACGCTCAAGCCTATGAGCTCAACACCCA
>JAMOVB010000041.1 GCA_027061705.1 Desulfurococcales archaeon | reverse complement strand
CCCGCGAGGCTAGGGATGAGGGGCACGCCTACGTCCTGTGGTTCAGGAACCGTGGCGAGGAGGTCGGGGTTTCCCTAACGCACCCCCACAGCCAGGTCTACGTCACGCCCTTCGTGCCCTCAAAGGTTTTAAGGGAACTTACCTCGGCATGGAGGTACTTCAGGAGGTTCAGGGAGTGCCTGTTCTGCAGGGTGCTTAAGGAGGAGTTAAGGAGCGGTGAGAGGGTAGTGCTCAGTAGTGGGGGCTTCGTCGCTTTCGTGCCCTTCTACGCCCACTGGCCCTTCGAAGTCCACATCTACCCTGAGAGGCACGCCCAGCTACTAACGCAGTTAAGTAAGGATGAGGTTAGGGAGCTGGCTGAAGCGCTGGTTAAGGTGCTCAAGGCCCTAGACAAGATCTTCGGCAGGCCGATGCCATACGTCCTCGTAACGCATCAAGCACCCCTCAGGGGCGAGTACCCCCACTACCACCTTCACGTGGAGATCTACGGCATGCTTAGGACTTCAGGCAAGCTCAAGTACGCGGCAGGGATGGAGCAGGGCGGAGGGAACTTCACCTACGACTCAACACCCGAGGATGCTGCTGAGAAAATACGTCAAGCCCTAAGGAGGGTTGAGGAGCATGAGTAGCTCTGAAGTAGTGCTAAGGAGCTTCAGGGAGCTGTACGGGCGGAACCCAGACGCAATTGCATCTGCTCCCGGAAGGCTAGACCTACTCAACACTCATCAAGACTACAAGGGCTTACCCGTGGTTGGCGCCGCGGTTAACCTAAGGTGCTACGTAGCCGTCAGCGAAGCAAGAATGACGCCCAAATCTAGGGTAGGGTCCCTAAACCTGAGGGCCGAGGGGCACGCATGGCTTGACGAGTTCGACGCCACAAAACCAACGCTTAAGGGCGGCGGGTGGTTCGGCGACTACGTGCGCGCAGCTGCGAGGGCACTGCTCAACGCCGGGTACAGCGTCCCTCAATTCAACGCCCTAATCCACAGTGAGGTCCCCATCGCCTCAGGCCTCTCAAGTAGTGCGGCCCTCCTAGTCTCACTCGTTAAAGCGCTAACAACCCTAGCCGGGGCTAACCCAAGCCCTGGGGAGGTGGCGGAGCTTGCTTACGTCGCCGAGCATGACGTTCTCGGCGTGCCCTGCGGTAGGCTCGACCAATACACCTCCGCGTACGGTGGCGTGGTCCTCGTGAAGACTAAGCCACCTTACGGCGCGGAACGCCTACCCTTCAACGAAGGCGTGTACGTGGCCTCCGTAACCCCTGTTAAGCACTCCACAGCCTCAATACACTCCGCGAGGCAGGCGGAGATCGAGGAGGGGCTTAAGGCACTCCTCAAGCAACCCCTTCCCGAGAACCTAAGGCGTAAGCTAGGGCTTAAGTACTGGGAGCCTGACTGGGCATCCTTAAGTGAGGATGAGTTAGCGCCCTACCTAAGCCAGATCCTCGAAGCACCTAGGAAGAGGATCCTCTACACCCTCAGGGCACACGCATCAACCACCCTAGCCCTGAAGGCGATGAGAAGTAGGGAAGTGAGGCTCGAGGAGGCCCTCAACACTTTCGGGGAACACGCGCTAAGACACGCCATCAAAGCAACGGGGTTTGCTGACGACCTAAGGAGCGCCCTCAACAAATTACCGCCCCTTGTTATCGTGGCGGCCGCAATGAACCACCAACACACCCTACTAAGGGACCTATACGAAGTAAGCACACCCGAAATCGAAGCAGTAATCAACGCCTCCCTCAAAGCAGGTGCTGCGGGAAGCAAACTAAGCGGCGCGGGCCTCGGTGGCGCCACAGCCTCCCTAACAACCAACGAAGAAACAGCAAACAAAGTAGCCGAGGCATGCATGAAGCTAGGCAAGGAAACCTGCCTAAAATCACTAAAACTAAAAACCGACGACGGAGTCAAAACCCACCTAACAAAGAAATGAAGCCTCCACAACCTAACAAAAACAAGGCATCGGCCTCCGGCTCCGGAGGCCCCGGTCCAAGCCCTCGTCAGGTCCGCCATTTATGAGATGTATGTTTTTAGGAATGACTGCAGAAGTTAATGAATATGAAGTCAGATTTCATCGTATCTTCTTAAAACTATCTATCTTTGAGGTTCTTGTTTCTCCTAGAGTAAGTATTTCTAGGATGTTCGAGACGCCGGGAAGAGTTAAGAGACTTGATGGGCTATAATATTAAATGGTGAAGAGCGTGTCTAATAGTGTTGTGAAGCTTCGCTTATCTAGAGATGCTATAGAAAAGTTATTTGGATCCAAGAGGGTTAGCGTGTCCAAAGGTATTGACGAAGTGCTTGATAGGTACTCCGAGAGAGTGGAGAAGGATGTACTGGAGGAGTTCCTTAAGGAAAGGAGGTAGCTAGGTTAATGAGCCTAGTAGTTGATGTCTCAGTTTTCATTGACAGACTCTTCATTTATGATGAGAAGCGAAGTAGCAGGGCATGTAGCCTGTTCAAGCTCATCGATAAGAAAAGCATTAACATTTTTGAACCTCAAGTGTTTGGCATTGAACTCGCATCTCAGCTAGTTCGGAGGAAACCTGAAACAATAGCTAGAAAGCTATATGACGAGATAATGAACAAAGTCATCACAATTGACGAAATAGACTATGATTTGCTCCTAGATGTCGCATTATCAACTGCTTGCAGAGCTATAGATACATTCTACATAGCTGCAGCCAGCGTCGTCTCTGCTATACTTGCAAGTGCCGACAAGGTAATGGTTAATAACGCAAGAAAGTATGGAGTTGAAGCCTATTACATCCACGACTTAAACGATTATAGTGCGTTAATATCGAGAATTAACCAGATTTCAACTTAAGCCTACATCAATTCTTACTCAATCTTCTAACTAGTTAATTTCAAAATTGCCGTATACCTGTTTCAAAATAACATAAATCCATAGTCTGATAATATTTGGGGCAACAGTGTTTAAGTGTAGGCCTCCGGCTCCGGAGGCCCCGGGATGTCGCACGCAGGGTGATAGTCTGGGTGAAGCGATTCGAAATATTAGTGAAGCAATAGAGTGATATCTTGAAGCACTCTAAGTAGGAGAAGTAACTGTTAAGCTGTAGGGTAGCCGGTT
>JAMOVB010000040.1 GCA_027061705.1 Desulfurococcales archaeon | reverse complement strand
TCTTCTGAGGGCGTCCTCGATAGCGCCTTCAGAAGAGTTGCCGAGGAGTTTAGGGAGGAGCTTGAGGAGCGGAGGGCTAAGGTCGCTAAGAAGATAGCGTGAAGCGTTCAGCATTCTTTAACCCCAATACACCATTCTGTAGCGGCGCGGATGATGTGTGTGGCGGTCTCTGATGTGGTGAAGACTTAGGAGCCCACTGACGCTCTCACCTTCCGATGTGGTTGCTTAAACCGGCAAGCTTGGGTAACGTAACTCCGCGCTGCCCCTGATACCTCCCTCTATACGGCCTCTCCACAGGGTTGAGCGTCTTAGCAAATATTACGTGGGCGAACCTCTGCCCTCTATACAGCTTGACGGGGAATGCCGAGCCCTCGATCTCAAGCGTGATGTTGCCTTTGAAGCCGGCGTCAATTATCGTAGGCGGCATTAGAAGTCCGAGCCTTGCAAACGAGCTCCTCAGTTCTACGAAGCCCATAATGTCGCTGGGCAGTTCAATATACTCTAGGGTCGTGAGGAGTACCTTTTCATACGGCTTTATTATGAAGGACTCACCGCTCTCGATAATATAGTGCGACTCAACGTTGGCTTCGGCGTCTCCAGTATCTAGGAGTTCATCCGACCTGACGAGCCTAGCTATTTGAGGACCTATTCTGAGGTCGACGCCATTCTCGCGAATTATTTCCGGCGTGAAGGGTCTTATGACAAGCCTCCCACTACTTATGTATGCCTGCAGATCGAAGTCTGAGAGTATCATGCCTTACCACCTTCCTCCGACTTACACATTCTCTCAATAAGTTGTGTGACCTCAGGCACCACCTTTGACGCCTCCTCAACCATACGCTTAACAACCTCCCTGATCTCCCATTGGGCATCCTTGCTTAGCCTTAGGCACGCTATGTGTATGAGCTCGCGCAGGTTCACAGTCATGAGGAGCCTCGTCTTGATTGCTTGAGGTAGCACGTACCTAGCGTCCTCATAGGGTATGCCGAGGCTCAGGAGCTTCTCGTAAGCATCCATGGATTGGGCCACGACCTCCTCAAAAATTCTCCTGGCCTTCTCCCCACGCTCTACGGTCTTCGGAACAACCACGCTAGCTTCAGCAGCCGAGTACCTCTGGCTCTCCTGCGTGTACGATGCTAGCCTATGTCTCACAAGCTGATGTGACGTAACCCTTGATATGCCCTCAATGTAGAAGGAAAAGACCACGTGCTCGAGAACTGAGGGGAACCGCCACGCCTCAGCAACCCAGCTCCCCAGCTTTGATTCGGGGTACTCACTTAGATAATGTTCCAGCCCCTTCAACTTAACCTTGCCTGCGGATATCTTAATAGCTAGCAACACGAGCCTTCGAGGATCCCTGACAAGACCTTGAGACCAGCTCAGTAGCTTAACCTCTACCAACTGCCCCCTTAGTTGAGGCTAGCGAATGACATTCCTTTAAAATCATCCAGCCTCTTCAGCGATGCCGCACCTCTCCCTATACTCCCGGATCAAATCCCTAACCACTACGTCACCGCCCGGACTGACCTCCCTGAAGGTTCTTGCTGTGAACCTGTAGAGCTCGGTGTCGCTGTCGAGCCAGCAGTCAGGGTAGAGGCCTGCCTTTATGCATGTCTCGGCAAGGAACGTTTCATTGTCCCAGCAGAACTCCACGGGAACCTCAGGTAGGAGTAAGCCGCTGAAGAACCCCTTTCTAATCACGAGCCCGTGGCGGCCTATGGTGAATGTCTTAAGCCTATCCTTACCTGAGGCTCTCACAGGCTCCGGCTCCGAAAGCACTGAAACCTCTATAATGACGCTGCCTAACTCCCTAACACTTAAGGGAGGGAATCTGGGGTCCTGCGTGGCTGCCGCTATGGCGGCGTGGATCACATTCTCTATTAACGGTTCGATAGGCTTCACGTAACCTATGCATCCGCGCAACTCCCTTTCCCCATTAACCACTTTAAGCAGGGTTACGAAGGACGCGCCATAGTTAAGTAGTTTCCTCGGCACATCCTCAGGAGGCTCTAAAACACTACCCTCCTCAAGATATGTTCTTATCGCCTCACGCGCCACCCTAACCAGTAGCGCGCCTTCCTCCAGCGTCAGCTCCTCTGGATTCACAACCCTCATACCTTCTTAACCTCCTAACCCTCCTACTAAGGAGGATTTTGTTCGCCCTCCTTAAAACTTCCCTTATCGTATCCCAATGATTACCCTGCCAATACACCTTCCCGCATCTAGGGCAGAGCCAAAACTTATCGTACTTCGTAGCAACCTCGGGCTTCACGTACGATAGCGCCTCAGCCTTACTCAGCCTAGCCAGCAACACGTTACAGTAGGGGCAGCGGGTCACATTCTCTTTAAAGCTTAAGTCAATCCCTGTCCTCAAAGCTATTTTCGCCAGAACCCTCTCAGTGGAGTCGCTCTCGATAAGCACCGCATCAAGCCCCATCTTCCTAGCCCTCCGGTACAGCGCGACGTCCCTAGTCAGTATGACTCTAGAGTCGCGCTTAGCTATCCTTAGGATCTCCCAGTCCTCATAGCTTCTCGAGTATAGCGTGTCGTAACCAAGCATTCTCAGCCAACGCGCTATGTCGCCGAGCATAGAGTCACATATGAACCTCATTACGCAACATCACCGTGATACGTGTCTCAAGGGTTATAAAGCCTAGCAACAGAAGCTTTTAAAGCCGGTCCTAAGTAGTTGAGGGGTTGAGGCGATGAGTCAAGGCAAGGTTAAGGTTCTGGAGCTGGGTGTCGGCATTGTTCTAGGGTATAGGAGAGGTTCGAACACGCAGTACGTTAATCAAGTCTTGATTAAGGTTATAGAGACTATCAAGAAGAGGGTCGATAACCTAGTAGGTGCTAAGGTTCTCGTTAAGGATAGGTACGGCAACGAATACTACGGGAAGGTCGTAGGAGTTCAC
>JAMOVB010000039.1 GCA_027061705.1 Desulfurococcales archaeon | reverse complement strand
GGGCATACGCGCGTGAGGACGTGGTGGTTAGGGCGATCCGCAGGTGTTTGAGGGAGTGCTAACGCTTATCACCCCGCACCAAACATTAATGGAGGGTGCACACACTGATAGCGGATGAGGTATGCGGGTGGGTAGTTAAGCACTTGGCCTCACTCAAGACTCGCCCGAAGCTAAGCGAGTACGGCGTGGGCGTGAGCTACTCCTACGCCGTCGTCGAGGGCTCTGAGGGGGAGTTCTGCGGCGTCGCGCTGACGCCTCTTGACGACCTAGCTGGGGTTAGGATTGAGGCTGCCCGCAGGCCCGCAGGCGTTGAGGACGCCTCAACACTGCTCGCATCCCTAAACCCGCTTGAGAAGGCGTTAGGCCTAGCGATAGTTAACGCAGCCTCCTCCTACCTGCTGTGGGGTGCGGGCTACGCGCCTGGGTTGAGGATCGAGGATGCGGGAGACCTGCTTAAGGCGGTCCCTAAGCTCGTGGAGGGCGGCGCTGTGCTCGTCATCGGGAATATGGGCCCACTAGTCAGGTCGCTTGAGGCTGCCGGGGTTAAGGAGGTCTACGTTGTCGAGAGGTGTGCCGGGCTGAGGTGCGGGAGGGCGTTAAGCGACACAGCATTCTTTAGGCTCGTGAGTAGGGTTGAGTCCATCATAGCTACGGGCGCCACCCTCGTGAACGACACTATAGAATATATTATTAGGTTTAGGCGTGGCGGGACCTCACTAGTGCTCGTAGGTCCTACTGCCGGAGCCCACCCAACGCCCCTAATTAGGCTGGGTGTGGATGCGGTTGCGTCAATGCGTGTGGATAGGGTTTCGGAGACGATCGATGTTATCAAGCGTGGCGGGGGTAGGTGGGCATTCACTAGGTACTGCAGCCAGTACGTCGCCCTACCCTCGGCCGGCTGTGCGGGAAGCCCTAACTCTCGCTGAGTAACAGCCTCTCCCTGCCGGAGGCCTCGGGCTTCCTAGCGGCTGAGATCAGCTCCTCAAGTATGGCGTACGCCTTAGTCGCCTCCTCACGGTCGCATACTATGACGGTCTCCCGGAAGCATGAGGTCGCGTGCGTTACGTTTATCCCGTGGCTCGCTAGGGCTGAGGATATGTAGGCAAGCACTCCGGGGGTTTCGACGACGTCGTCTGGTGAGACTATAATTATTGCTGTCTGATCGCACACTATCCTTATGACGTTCTCCTTACCGACGACCTCAAGGAGCTCGTCCACAACCTCGTGGGGGACTATTAGGGAGAAGGAGACCTCACCGTATATGACGTGGAAGAACCTAGACCTCCCGACTATCTCAGCTATCTTACCTAGGTTCGGTATCGCTACGTACCTGCGGACCTCAATGACGGCTAGGTCCGTCTGAAGGCTTATCACGGAGGACGCTATCACCTCCCTAACCTTAGTCGCTATCTCCTCGCTGGTCCTCAGTAGCTCGTCCCTAATCCTTATGAGGGCCATCTTAACCGAGCCTTCCGACGCGTGCGTGTTGAGCCTCCTCAACTCACGGAGTATCTGCCTCGCTAGGGCGCTGTAGTTAACTATGCCCTCCTTAAGGCACTCCCTGACGAACGGGTGGGTGAATACGTACTCGCGGACTTTCTCAGCTACTTTCGAAGTCCTCAAGCACCCCCTCCCCCCAACTTACAATTTCTTCCTAACCTGTAAATAAAGGTGGTTTTAGATCATCGCCGACAGTCTAATAAGCGTTTGGAGCCGTAATAACGTTTTGCGTTGGCCGAAATACTTAATATACTTGTAATACATGTAATACGTGTGATACAATGTCAGAGGAAGGAGAAGGGAGGAAGTCCGGGAAGGGGTACAGCGTCAAGATATACACGATAAGGGGGCTTGACCCGGAGCTCTACGGCAAGTTCTCAAGGATAGCTAAGGAGATAGGGAAGAACGTCGGCGAGCTGATGAACGAGGCCATGAAGACCCTAATAACCGCCGTGGAGATTGGGAAGGAGGTCGGTAAGGCAGGGATTAAGGCTACCGTCACCACCGTGAGGGAGGCGAGCGAGGCGGTTAAGGAGGCGGCGAACGTCGAGGTAATATCCGGGGTCGAGGAGCTTGAGGTCGGTAAGGAGGATCTGGAGGCGCTACAGAAGCCCGCGATATTCACGGGCATGAGGAGGCTTGAGTTCAGCGATAACGTCTCGTGGGACCTGATAAACGAGAAGGTGAAGGCGATAAAGCTCGTTGACGAGGTCGTGGTCCCGAAGCACATCCCGAGAATACTGATAGCTAAGAAATGCAGCCTAGTCAAGAGAATAAGGGTTAGGGAGGCTTGAAAAGCAACCGCGTTTTTACCTACTCCAACCAATAGGTTTATTCGGGTGGTGCGTTGTCAAGCGTCTCATTCTCAAGGTACGCCGCCCTAGTCAAGAACCTGAGGGGCGTCATACTCGCCGACCCACGCGACGGCGGCGTTAAGGAGTTCCTCAGATGGCTCGGCAGGAGGTTCAGGTACAGGGTTCTCGGAGCTCCCCCAACCCTAAGGGAGTGTTTGAGCCGGGCCGGCCTATCGCTAACTAAGGGCATCAAGCCCCTCCACTACCCCAGCTCCGAGTTAAGGAGGCTCACGCAGAGCCTGACCGCGGCCCTCGGCGGCGACCTAGCCCTAGCTGTTGAGGCGGCAGTCCTCGCGTCAGCATACGTATCCCCGATAATAGCGTTCGGTGAGAGGGCGTCGAAGGCCCTCGAGAGGCTGTCGATACACGGCGTTATGAGTAGGGTCAAGCTCAACAACAGGCTGATTAAGCTGCACTTAAGGATAGCCGACTACAGCATCCTAGACTACTACGACGAGAACCTGAAGCTCCTCGAGAGGCTCTGGAAGGGCTTAAGCGTGCGTGAATTCACATCCCTACGTAAGGACATGGCGGTTAGGGACTCACGCAGGTACTGGAGGCTTGAGGGGAAGGGCGTTAAGGCGGAGTCCACGGCGCCGCACAGGTTCCTGAGCTACGTCGACCTAGTGGTTAAGGCCGCCGCCTCCAAACCCGCGGACCTGCTGACGAAGGAGTTCGCCTTCGAGGACGTTGCCGCCGGCCTAGTCCTGACGCCCGCCGTGACCATACCGGAGTACGCCGTACTTACTTAAGCCTAGCGACGCTGCCGCCGGGCCCGGGGTTCGAATCCCGACGCCTTCACACCTTCAAACGCGTTGCCGCCCCCTACCTGCTGGGGGCCTTTAAGCTGATTCGGTTGAGGTTTCCTTGATTCGGTATTATAA
>JAMOVB010000038.1 GCA_027061705.1 Desulfurococcales archaeon | reverse complement strand
CCACGTTCCTATCGATAATAGGTATTGCGTTAGGCCTCGTAGCGCTGAAGGTCCTGCGGTATAAGGAGATGATTCTCGAGCCTAAGGGTGATATATGATGTCGTCAGTAGCTGATGTCGAGACCGTGAATAGGAGGCGCATGAACATACTCCTAGGCGCCGCAGTCCTCATAGCGTCGATACCCATACTGATAACTTACTTCGTCCTCATAGCGTCGAGCTTCGCTAACCAGATGATTACGGGGATGATAATAGGTCAGCTAACCTTCACGCTCAGGAACTGGATACTGTTCTTCGAGGGCAAGCTCACCGTGTCGGCGGCAAGCCTGTACAGCTCGTGGACCATACTGAGGTACATACTGAACACGTTCATAGTGGCGTTCGGCGTGATGATAGTCGTTACCGCGGTCACAGCGCTTGCGGGCTACGCGTGCTCGAGAATGAGGTTCAAGGGGAGGCACTTCCTCATACAGCTCCTCATACTGCTCCACGCGTTCCCGGGAGTGTCGCTCATAATAGCGGTGTACGCCATATACATCTTCACTAAGAACCCCCTCCCCTACAACATGTGGACATTCTACGCCTTCCTCTACGTCATAGTAGCTAGGGCCGCCCTCGAAATACCTATGGATATATGGATAATGAAGGGCTTCTTCGATAAGGTGCCCTGGGAGGTTGAGTGGTCCGCCCTAGTTGACGGGGCCTCGAGGATTAAGGTGTGGAAGGACATAATACTCCCGCTCGTCAAGCCCGGAGTGGCTACCGTCGCCATATTCTCCTTCATAGCCGGGTGGGGAGCGCTTATCTACGTGTACGTATTCCTACCGCCGATTCAGAAGACCCTAGCCACCTACATCGAGGGCCTCCTCTCCGGAGGCAGCATGGAGTTCGTCAGCCTACCCATAGTTGCTGCGGCCGGAACGCTGTACCTCCTCCCAACGCTCTTCTTCTTCGCATACGTCCGTAGGTACATGCTCCAGACAAGCTTGAGCGGGATTAAGGGGTGATCCGCGTTGGTCAGGATTAAGTTCGATAGGGTTACGAAGCGCTTCGGGAGGGTTGTGGCCGTAAACAACATAAGCATGGAGATAGAGGACGGGAAGCTATGCGTCCTCCTAGGCCCGAGCGGCGGCGGGAAGACCACGACGCTCTACCTGATCGCCGGGATCTACAAGCCGACGTCCGGCAGGATATACTTCGACGACCGGGACGTGACCAACCTAACACCCGCGGAGAGGAATGTGGGGCTGGTGTTCCAGAACTACGCCCTATACCCGCACATGAGGGTCTACGACAACATAGCCTTCCCGCTAAGGCTTAGGAAGGAGCCCCCCTCAAAGATAGATTCGAAGGTCCATGAGGTCGCCAGGTTCTTAAGAATTGAGGAGCTCCTCAACAGGTACCCGTCGCAGCTCTCCGGAGGTCAGCAGCAGCGCGTCGCGCTAGCCAGAGCGTTGGTTAAGGAGCCGAGCGTCCTACTCCTCGACGAGCCTCTAAGCAACCTAGACGCCCTGCTCAGAGTCTACATTAGGGCGGAGCTGAAGAGGATGCAGCAGGACTTAGGCATAACTACGGTCTACGTAACACACGACCAGTCGGAGGCCCTAGCGATAGCGGACACTATAGTGGTGATCAACAAGGGCGTGATCCAGCAGCGCGGCACGCCTGACGACATCTACTACAGGCCGAGGAACGTGTTCGTAGCTACCTTCATAGGCAACCCGCCGATGAACATAATCGACGGGAAGGTCAGGTCGGACGGGCTTATCGAGGCTGCTGGGGCCGCGCTCCAGCCCCCGCCCGAGATAGGGGTTAAGATAGCTAAGCTCAAGCTAGACCGCGTCGTAATAGCGTTCAGGCCTGAGGACGCTGAGGTCCTCGAGGCACCGGCGGAGGGAGGGTTCTCGCCGAGGGCCGAGCTTTATGAGGTCGAGCCCCTAGGCAGGGAGGCCGTGGTTACGGTTGTCATCGGCGAGCACGTTGTTAAGGTCCTAACACCCGCTAAGGAGGCGTCCCGCTTCAGGATAGGGCAGACCGTCTACATCAACGTTGCTAGGGATAAGATAAAGTACTTCGACCCCAACACCGAGCTCAACCTCGAGTACGTTGAGGTGTGAGGCCGGCGAAAGCGGTTTAACCCGGCCGTAAGTAGTAGGCGGTAAGGACGTTTTGAGCGTGGTTAACGCCCTTCACGAGGCCTGCGTGCTGGCCCTAGACGCGTTCCTAGCCCTTCTAACCATAGCTTGGTTAGCGGTCATAAGGGGGTTCAGGCGGAGCCTATCCATGCTTAGAGACCCTCCCGAGACCGGCAGGGTCTGCGGCTACGCGGTAATAACGCCGTGCAGGAACTGCTCCGACACTGTTGAGAAGCTCATCGAATCCCTCGCATCCCAGACGCTGAGGCCGGCCCGCGTGGTGCTCGTCGACGACGGGAGCTCGGATAACTCGGCGTTAAGGGCTAGGGAGGCGGCTAGGGAGTACGGGCTCGAGGATGTGCTGAGCGTTGTTAGGGTTGAGGACGTTCCCGAAGGGTGGGTTCCTAAGACCCACGCGTGCTACGTAGGCTACATGAGCGTTAGGGGCGATGCTGGGGTCAATGCCCTACTCTTCATGGATTCGGACACGTGGTTCCTCCGCCGCGACGCTGCTGAACGCCTAGTGCGTGAGGCGGTGGCGGCGGGCCTAGCCTCCTACGCACCCCGCTTCGAATGCAGGACGAGGAGGTGCAGGGCTATGGAGTCAATACTGACCACGCTCTCACACGCGTTAACAGGCTTCCACAGAGTACTCGACCCGTCAAGCAGGGCGGCGTGGTTCTACGGGTGCTGCTGGTGCGTCAGGAGGGATGTTTACGAGTCCCTCGGGACGCATAGGTCGGTCAGGTGCGAGCTCGTTGAGGATAGGGCCCTAGCGACTAAGGCTAAGGAGCTGGGGTTCGGCTTCTCAGTGCTTAAGGGCTTCGACTACGTGGCCACCCTATGGCACGACGACATCAGGGGAACCGTGAATGCCCTAGCGAGGGTGTTCTGGAAGTCTATAGTGATGGCACCGCGCAAGGTTGCCGCCGCATCACTACTGCTGGCGATACCCTACTGGCTCCCCATAGCCGGGCTGGCAGCGTCGGCAGTTACCGCTGACCCCCTGCTAGCGGCTCTCTCCTCCGCAGCGTACGTCACGTGCGCCGTAGCCCACGCCATGGGCTCTAAGCTCAACCGACACTCAGCGGCTTACGGGCTGGTAGCTCCTGCCTCAGCGGCAGCGCTGGCCGCGTCCCTAGCGACTGCCGCACTGAAAGCAAGGTTCGACTGGA
>JAMOVB010000037.1 GCA_027061705.1 Desulfurococcales archaeon | reverse complement strand
GACCGACTACCGCGCCGCCAAGGCTGTGATAGACGTGCTGACCAAGTTCCTAGGCATTAAGGCAGACACTTCACTCCTGCTTAAGTCCGCCGAGACCGTTGAGATGAGCGTAGCAGCAACTCTAGCCCGGATGGCTAGGGCGGCCTCACGCAGAGAGAGGGAGGAGAGGAAGGAAGTGCTTTGAAGGCGAGGGCATTCATATTCGATCTAGACGGGACCTTAATAGATAGCGTCGACGCGCACGTCGTAAGCTGGGTTGAGGCATTCAATAGCGTAGCCTCAGCAGGTGTCAGCGAGGACGACATACGACCCCTCATAGGGCTGAGCGGGCGGGACATAATGAAGACAGTGCTCGGGGGGAGCGCCAGTGAGGATTTACTGAAGAGGGTTAGGTGGGTTAAGGACAGGGCCTTCCTAAGGGAGGTTAGGGAGGGCAGGGTAACGCTGTTCCCTGGCGTAACTCAAGCACTCCGCCTGCTTAAAGCTGCGGGCTACCTAACAGGCCTAGCATCCTCAACACCGAACAGAATGCTAATCCACCTCACCGACTACCTAGGCTTAAGCACGTTCATGGATGCTGTGACCGGAGGCGACGAGGTCAGCAAGGGTAAGCCCGACCCAGCGATATTCGAGCTAACGGCCAGGAAGCTCGGGGTCCCGCCAGCCGAGACGGTGATAGTTGGCGACACGCCCTACGACGTCATACCCGCCAAGGAACTCGGCGCGACGCCGGTGCTGGTTAACTACAGCCGCGATCTAGCAAGGAGGTGGAAGGACCCCATACCCGAGGGGACTAAAGTGTACGTTATGTTCTACGAGTTAACAGACTACCTCCGCGAGGTAGTTTTGTGCGGGGAGGACGCCCGCTTTATCAGAGCTTGTTAATAGTTATTCATTTGATGTCGGGAGAGTATTAACTCATCATAAGTGAGGTACTTATCGATATTGAACTCCATACGAAGGTAAGTTTTAATTACTTATATACGTAAAAAATCTACATGAAGTTAAGGTGAGAAGTATGGCAGATATAGAATTGCTACAGAAGGAGCTGAAGGAAATTAGCGGGAAGCTCGACAGGATCGTCGAGCTGCTGGAAGCCATAAGGAAGGCGATGCCCCTATCATACAGAAAGGTTGCGGAGGTTGAGGACGCCCTAAACACCGGCATAATAGACGCGGTCACGCTGCTGTCAGTGCCGGACCACCTCCGCAGAACCTTAGTCGCCCTAGCCAAGCTAGGCGGTGAGGCAACCTCCGAGGAGGTTGCCAACGCTACTGGCAGGGCTAGGGCTGTTGAGTCAGCGTACTTAAACCAGCTGGCGACGCTTGGCTACGTGATTAAGGAGCGTAGGGGCAGGAAGGTCTACTTCATAATACCGCAGTTTAGGGAGAGTAGGTCTTAACGGCGTTTAAGGGATGGAAGCGATGGTGAGCGGGACCGGAACCTCTTCCGGGTTAAAGACAGTTGCATTCCACTCCGTCAGGGGAGGTACGGGTAAGTCCGTACTCTCCCTAAACATAGCCTACCTATTAGGCGACCTAGGGCATAAGGTAGTGCTCGTCGATTACGACCTACGTGCTCCCTCACTCTACTACATGCTTAGGAAGCCTAATGTCAGTAAGTTCCTCAATGACTACCTGGAGGGTGAGGCTAGGGCTGACGACATACTCGTTGATGTGAGCAGGAGGTTAGGCGTTCGCGGTAAGGTAATGGTGGCGTTCTCCGACCCGTCGCTAGAGGCCGTTAAGGAGATGATGACGAAGACTAGGAAGTGGGAGATGGACGCTCTTAAGAAGCTGATAGCGCTCATTAGGAAGTTAAGAGACGGTGGTTTTAACTGGGTGCTAATCGACAGTCCCCCCGGCCCTCAGTACTCCTCGATAAACGCTATAGTCATGAGCGACGTCGTGGTGTTAGTCATGACTCCTGATAAGGTTGAGATCGAGTCGTGCAAGCCCTACGTGAGCGACATATACACTAGCGTCGCCAGTAAGGTTAGCTTAATAGTGAATAAGGTTCCGGCCTCATCCATGGATGAGGCGGAGAGCATCGCTAAATCGCTAGCTAAGACCCTAGGGATACCTAAGCTACTGGCTGCGATACCCTACTACCCGGAGATACTCCTGTATAACGGTGAGAAGATAATGGCGAGAGACTTCCCCAACCACCCCTACAGCAGGATTTTAAATGATGTGGTAAAGTCCCTGGCGTCTATCTAGGCGGCGTAGCTAGGGCAGCGGCTAACATACCATAACTAATCCTTAGCCTCACCAACAATCTCCATCGCCTTCTTCATATAGCGCCTTAACTCGTCCTTAAGTAGCCTCTCCCTAGACAGCGTCTCGGGGAGTTTGAGGATTACGTAGGTTATAGGTACTAAAGCAAGTGTGATCCCGCCTAAGGCCATATCGACATCATAGGAAAGCGCCGTCACCAGCACGCCCGACACTATGCCTGCGGAGAAAACCAGTATGCCTAGAGTGAATATCCGGCCGAAGACCTCCCTACGGGGTATGTCACTCCAGACTATGAGTAGGTAGGGCATTATGAACGCGAATCCCGCCTCAATAAGGGAGAATGTCGCTAAGCTAGCCACGAGGGATCTGGAGAGAGTTCCCGTGGCGTGGTGGACTAGGAGTGCTATGACGCCGGCTAGAAGGAGGAGGCTGCCTATAGCCCCGCACTCCCTCCTCCCATGCCTATCCATAACGTACCCGGCGAGGAACGCGAGGCCCATGGGGAATGTGAGGATCACACTATGCGTTAGCGTTGTTAACGCCATGTACATGTAGCCCGAGAGTATGAACGCCCTCATAAAGTGCCCTAGGAAGAGGGCGAAGACGAACGTCGGTATCATGAAGAGGTACAGTCTGAAATCCCTTACGTGGATAGAGTCGTAGCCCATGCCTAAGGGCTTAACCCATATGCTGAGTAATGCCGTGGCTAGCAGTAGGAGGGCTGACTGGAAGCAGAGTATTGTGTAGCCGACGCCTGCAATATGCGCTGACGCTACGTTGAGGACGGTGCCGGCGACGAAACTGACGCACAGTAGCTTCCCCCTGCTCCATGAGTTCACGTGGTTCTTTATTAGGGCGAAGGCCGAGAAGAGAGCGAATGCTGAGAACATCCCCATAAGAACCCACGCGACGATCGCTGACTTAAGCCCTAGGAAGGGTACCAGGCCGACGTAGAGTGACGTTAGGGAGAGGCCGACACCCCCAGCAAGTGCTAACTTCCTCTCCCACCTGACGGTGTCTAGGTATATCCCAGCTATTACTGAGCCGGCGGCGAACGCCAGTATGAACGTCATCAGTAGCGCCTCAGAAACCCCCCTCACGAAGGGTCTTAGTG
>JAMOVB010000036.1 GCA_027061705.1 Desulfurococcales archaeon | reverse complement strand
GGCATTCAAGATGAGCACTAAGAAGGCGGGCTACGTTCTAAGGGAGCTTAAGGAGAAAGGGTATCTGAAGGTGCATAGGAGGAGGCGCGGCAGGTTCATAGTGTATAAGGTTAACGTAAGCATACTGAGCAAGCGGAGGAGTAGGGAGGGTGGCGCCGGTAGCAGGGTTAAGCTAACGCTGAAGAAGGGCAGCATCCGCGGAGGGAAGTCGAAGAGTGTGTGGCGTAGGCGCGGACACTCCCGCAAGCTAGGCAAGCCCGTAGGTGTGGCGCCTGCAAACTACTACAGCGCAACCAGCAATGGGAATGCGTGACCGTTGCACCGGAGGGCCGTACACAGCGGCTGTAGCGCCTATAGAGGGTGATATAGTAGCCCTTAGTGATGGGTCTATATGGATTGTAAAAGGCTGTATCCACCCTCCCGAAGGCGTGGTCGCCATACCGAGGTTCGTCGGCGGGCGTAGGGTGAAGAGAGCGGGCGAGTCGCTCGCCATAACTAGAAGGTTCTATAGGCACTATATACGCTTCGTTAAGGAGATAGGTTGTGAGGTCCCCGTCCTCCCATGGGTTGATGTGAAACTCTACGTGAGTGCCTACGACCGAACGCTAAGCATTATACGTAAGGCTGAACGCGGTCCAGAACATGTGCGCAGGGCTGTCGAGCTAATCCGCTTGCTTAAGGATGCGTGCGGCCTTACATGCTGGCTCACAGGCAGTGCGTTAGGTCTATACCCAAGCTCCAGCCGGTCACCCGATGTAGACCTCCTATGCTTCGATAGTGCCGATGCCTTAAGCTGCCTTAAGAGACTACGCGCTGAAGGCCTGCTACGCAACTTGACCCCCAAGAGCTTCCTTAACGAGGCCTTCAGCGTCGGCGAGATACTCCACCCAAACCTACTGACATTACTAGCAACCCGTAGGGTTACGCAGGGCGTTTTTAAGGGCGTTAAATACACCTTAAGGCTAGTTAACTGCAGGCGCGTTGAAAGAGCTTCAGGCCCCTACGAAATCA
The DNA here is from genome assembly GCA_027061705.1 of Desulfurococcales archaeon. Lineage (GTDB taxonomy): Archaea > Thermoproteota > Thermoprotei_A > Sulfolobales > NBVN01 > WAOL01. The sequence continues at coordinate 12,506 of JAMOVB010000036.1, read as the reverse complement.
CCTTACTCTTGAATGGCACTGCGATCCTGCTGAGGAGCGGCGACTATAGATTTCCAGCAATCTATGAGGCTGAGTTGCTGCACCCGATGGCTGGAGTGCGTAAGGCCCTTCTACTCACCCATAGAGTTAGGCTAACCGAGCTCCCGGCAGGGACTGTGGTGCTTGGAACCGCAGTGCTTCATCTCAAGTTAGGTCGGGGTCGTTACTGGGTAATTAACTTCGACCTACCGCCCGCCCGTATTGACGCGCTTGTGTTGGGGCAGCAGCTAAGTTCAAACCAGCCTGTAGTTTAGGTACATTGGTTTATGTTACTGATGCGTTATTGTTATTTTATAAGTGTTGGGGATAGGTATGGGAAGCAATAAATTTCGTAACGCGTTATGCGTGTCGAGAATGAGGGGTGAGGTGCTGGCTGATGAACGCTAAGAGGAAGAGGGTTAAGGCGTACGTAGACGCTATCAGCGAGCTAATACTGGATCCTGAGCCAACGCGTGAGAAGGCGGCTGAGCTCGTTAAGAAGCACCTTGAAATCGAGGGTGTCGAGCCGTTCAGAGGGGCTTCGAAGCCAAGCGACATATTCGAGAAGGAGCTGATCAGTATGTACATAGTTGGTGTGAGAGGGTTAGGTATAAGGGAGGATTGTGAGGGTCTATTCCAGAAGGTCTTTGATAAGGAGATGAGGTATGAGGAGGTTATAAAGCTACTTAACTCCGACCTACCTATAGAGAAGGTCCGCGAGGGGATTAAGTCGCTGATGCCGGAGATAAGTGAAGGTGACGTTGCTAAGATACTTAGATTCGCCCTCACGCTCTACTACCTTGACTTCGAGCCGTACGAATTCATAACGAAGATAATAAAGCGGATGCTTCAAGCACTACCGGAATTCGAGGAAACCATAAGGAGGTTCACGAAGTTCTTCGTCGCTGTGAAGATAGCTGAGGAGATCTCTACAGGCTCAATAAGGAATAGGGTTGAGAAGGAGATTAGGAAGCAGGTAATATCTCTCGAGACGGGGGTCCCGAAATCAACGCCTTCAGATAACTACGTTGCTAAGGTAGCGTCAGTAACCTACGAGATCCCGGAGAAGATACTGAACAACATCTTCGGCAAGAGGGACGGCAGTAGGAAAGGCGGTAGCGGTAGGAAGGGTCAGTAAATGTTTAAATAACAGGTACTCAGAGGATACTGGTGCTCGGGAATGCTGAGGGCTACTAAGGAGGCCGCATACCTCGTTAAGAAGGGGCTGGAGCTAATGGTTGTTGAGGTGCTGAGAACGCCGGACGGGAAAGCATTCGTGGCCGTTCATAAGACGTTCAGCGGGTCGTACAAGCTTAAGGAGGATGAGGAGCCGAAGAAGTGGGACCTGCTGGAGCTTGACGAGTTCAAGGATCTTAAGGACTCCGAGGTCGACTATAAGAGCCTCCCGGCAGACGTTAGGAACGCCATTTCCTCCGCCTTCAAGTACTGAAAACACGGCTTAAGCCGCCGCTCCAGCGCCCCTCGTGAGGGCGACAAGTTTAATTCGCCCTCTTAATAAGGGTTAGTTTAGGGTGGGGGTGTTTGGTTAACGTATTAGCCAAGCTTAAGGCGTCAATGATAGCGGCGCTGGCGACAATCATAGGCATATCGACGCTGATACTCACTGCAATATTCATGTTCTTCGTAACGCCAGGAGCTAACGTGTATGTGATTGCCTTAGGCTCGCTAGCATTTATAGTGACGATCCACTTCATACAGTGGCTAGTAGGGCCTAAGATACTCGAATCCGCGTACAATGTTGAACCGATAATGGGTGGGAAGCTAGCGTGGGTTGAGGATATCGTTGCGAGGGTAGCGAGGGCCTCGGGACTTGGCTTCGTTCCAAAGGCTATGCTGGCACGCGTCGACGTACCTAACGCCTTCGCCTACGGGAACTCGCTGACAGGCTATAAGGTGGCGGTTACCGAGGGCTTGATAAGATCCGTACCTAAAGATGAGATTGAGGCGGTAATAGCTCACGAAATAGGCCACATCAAGCACCGCGATGTCGAGCTAATGATGGTGATAAGCCTCCTCCCAGCGATAATATTCTGGATCGGCAGGATGCTCATGTACTTCGGATGGTTCGGCGACGAGCGCGAGAGTGAGGCGTCACTACTGCCGCTAATAGGCATGGTTTTAATGGGTGTGTCCTTCCTATTCAACTTCGCCGTACTTTACGTCAGCAGGCTTAGAGAGTACTACGCTGACGCTCACGCCGCCCTAACAATACCTAACGGAGCTAGGAGGCTCCAGAGGGCGTTAGCAAGGATTCTGGTGATTAGCGGCGAGCTCAAGAGATTCGCCCCCAGCAAGGTCGCAAGTGCCGGGAAGTTTAAGGCATTCCTAATCGCAGACCCGGAGGAGGGGATAGTCGTTAGGGGAGGTGCTGTCGATATCGACGAGGTTGTTGAGTGGATTAAGTCGCAGCCGAGGCTAACAGCTACCGAGATCTTCATGACACACCCAGACCCTGCTAAGAGGCTCAGATTCCTCGATAAGTTAGCGTCTATGGCGCCTGCATAACCCTGAATGGTTGGGGTTTGTGGGAACTGCCTTAACGCAGGAGCGAGAGCTTCGTGTAGGTTTTCTCGGGGATGAAGGGTAGCACGTGCCTCGTAGTCTTGGGGGGTAGCACGCCTCCCCTCCTAACAACATCCATAACCTCATGCTTGGTTAGCCCCCTCCTAATTAGCAGGCAGTCTATAGCGCCGTCCTCAAGATCCTTAAGGGCGTCCTTAAGCAATCCATACCATATCATGAGTATCTTACCCTCGCTGGCGAGCTTATCAAGAGCCTTAACAACTCTCTTCTGGCCCGCTAACCAGCCTGAAAGCGCGTACTTCCTTCCGTCCCTACAGACCAGTATGAACGAGCATTCCTCACCATCGATGCGGCAGGAATTAACTAGCGACTCAAGACCCCCTTCCCCGCCAATGGGCTTCACTTTGATGCCGGACGCCTTAATCTCATTCAGAAAATCATTAATATCGCCCTTAAAGCCCGGGAACCACGTATACACCTTAACGTTGGGGCTGAAGTAGTCTATAACTATGGCGGGGACCTTCCTAGCGCCGAGCTTCTTCAACGCTGCCCACCGGTGATGCCCGTCAACTATTAAGTACTTCTTAGTGCCCGGTATTGGCGCAACTATTATCGGCATGTCAACAGCGCCTAGCTCAAGCATGTTTTTGAGGAGTTCGTTAAGTCTCTCGTTAATTATCTCCTCATGCGGTAGGAGAGCGTCGACGTTCAGCAGGACGGGCTTAACAAGCTTGCGCGGTATTCTGTACTTAGGGATTTTAACTTGAACTCTCTCGCTACTTCCCAATAACAGTCACCCACCTATGCGTGCTCAAGCTATTCTGCCTGCCTTTATTAATAACGTATTTTTAATTTGGGCCTCGGAAAAAGGTCTGAATTTTATTATGGTCCGTGCTAACTACTTTTCAAATACTCAATTATCTGTTTAACTACCTCTATTCCAGCCCTCCTCTGCGCCTCCTCCGTCGAAGCACCTATGTGGGGTGTTAGGACTACGTTGTCCAGCTTCGTCAGCGGGTGCCCCTTAGGCAGGGGCTCCTCCTCAAACACGTCGAGGGCGGCGCCCGCTATCCAGCCCTCCTTAAGCGCCTTAACTAGGGCTTCCGTATCAACCACGGCGCCCCTGGACGTGTTTATCAGTATGGCTGATTTCTTCATGAGCTTAAGCCTCTCCTCATTAATCATATGCCTAGTGCTCTCAAGCAGCGGTACGTGAAGCGTCACTATATCGGCCTTACGCAGTATCTCCTCAAGATCGGCCTTAACGGCGCCTAGCTCCTCCTCAACCTCCTTAGGAGCTCTGACTACGTCATAGTACATGATATTCATTCCGAAGCCATACTTAGCGATCTTAGCGACCTCCCTACCTATCCTGCCGAAGCCGACAATGCCTATGGTCTTGCCGTGGAGCTCGACACCCAGGCACTTCTTCTTAACCCACTCCCCCTCCCTCATCTTCCTGTCGGCATACGCTATCCTGCGAAGCAGGGCAAGCGCGAGGCCGAACACAAGCTCGGCAACGCTCCGCATTGGGGCTCTAGGCGCGTTCACCACCTTAATGCCGCGTTTCTTGGCAGCCTCCAGATCTATGTTATCAAGCCCAACGCCGGCCCTAGCTATGATCTTCAGCTTCTCGCCAGCCTCTATAACTTCGGCAGGGACCTTAGGCTTACTCCTAACTATGATAGCATCCACGTCCCGGATTAACTCCTTAAGCCTCTCAACGCTCGGGTACTCCTCATATACGATCTCGAATCCCGCGTCCTTAAGCATCTTGACGGCGTCTGGATGTATTGGAGCTGCAACCAACACCTTCACCATTCCGGGCACCCCGCCTAAGCACTGCTACTTGACTTAGAAAGCTCTTCAACAACTTCCTTCAGATTACGCAGCATCTCATCAATATACTCGTCAGGCATGTACCCCATATGCCCTATCCTGAAGGTGGTCTTCTTAAACTGCCCGTACCCCTTAGCAAGCTCGAAGCCCCTCTCCCTCATCCTGTTGTATATGTCTAAGCCGCTGACGCCTGGAGGGGCCCTAACGCATGTTATCGTCGGGCTCTCGTAACCCTCACGCGCGAAGAGCTTAAGGCCTATTGACTTAACGCCGGATCTTATCTTCTTTGCTCTATGCTCGTAGATCTTAAGCCACTCGTACTTACCGCCCATCCTATCCACAACCCTCAGCATGACGTTTAGCGCTATTATCTGAGGTATCGGGGGCGTGGACGGCGTCGACCACTGCTCCTCCTGATACCTCAGGTATCTTAGGACGTCGAAGTACCAGCCACGGTTCGGGATGCTCTTAGCCTTCTCCAACGCCTCGCTGCTGAATGCCCCTATAGCGAGCCCGGGCGGCACCCCGAAGGCTTTCTGGCTACTGCTGAAGACTACGTCAAGACCCCACTCGCTGAACTTAATGTCGGCCGCCCCCATAGCCGATACGGCGTCAACAAACACCATCTTTCCGTGCTCCTTAGCCACCTTAGCCAGCTCCTTCAGCGGGTTCAGCACGCCGGTGCTCGTCTCATTATGCGTTATCGTGACCGCCTCCACCTCAGGATGCTTGCGAAGAGCGTCGTCAAGCTCCTCCGGAGTGACGGGGTTTCCGGGCTCAACCTCAAGTACTATCGGGACCCTGCCGTTAGTCTCTACGACATCCCTATACCGCTTCCCGAAGGAACCTATTATCGTAACGAGGACCTTACCTCCGGGCCTCACGAAATTACGTATGCTCGCCTCCATAACTCCCGTACCGCTGCTTGGGAATAGGAGGACCACACCATCCTTAACCTCGAGGAACTTGGTCAGCCTCTCCACAGTATCCTTGTGGAGCTCCCTATACTCCTTAGACCTGTGGCTGAACATTTGAGTGCCCATAGCCTTAAGGACTTCGGGGAAGCAAGCTACGGGCCCGGCTGTGAAGAGCTTCATGGGCTTGGGCCACACGACCTTAAGAACCTCCTCAACCACGTCGTCGCAGACTCCCCCCATAACATCACCACGTATATTGTGGGTGAGGAAGTTTTTAGTTCTCTTTTTCCTTATACTGTATAAAAAACGCGAGCACACCCCACGCGGGTCGAAGGACTCTTCAGCCTCCCCTCACGCATGCGTGAACCGTTAAGGCATATCACGTTATTTAACGCGTCGCCACTATAGGGTGTGGTGGACGCGTTGGTTGCCCCAACAGCCGGGATTAGGGAGTGCATATCGGGGTTGCTGGGGGAGAAGGGCTTCGCCTACATAGCGAGGGCTAGGAGGCTTAAGGCCGAGGGTAAGGACGTGATAAGCTTCGGCGTTGGCCAGCCCGACATACCGACGTTCGACCACATAGTTGAGGCAGGCATCGACGCCCTAAGGAGGAGGTTCACAGGATACACTGAGACTCAGGGCATACCTGAGCTGAGGCAGGCGATAGCCGACTACCTGAATGAGAGGTACGGGAGTGACGTGAGGAGTGATGAGGTCTTAGTAACCATAGGTACTAAGGGCGCCGCGTTCCTAGCGCTTGCAGCCTACTTAAGGCCGGGCGACGAGATAATAGTCCCCGAACCAACATACCCCGTCTACTCGGAGGCCCCTAAGTTCCTAGGCGCTAAACCAGTCTACGCCCCGCTCAAGTGGCTCGGCCCGGAGCGCGGGTTCGCCCTAGACCTCGAGCTGATAGAGTCGCTGATAACTCCGAGGACTAAGGCAATAGCCATCAACAACCCGCACAACCCCTCAGGAGCTATATTCGAGGCTAAGCAGCTTGACAGGATTATGGAGTTAGCTCGTGAGAAGGGGCTGGTAGTGATAGTTGATGAGATATACGATAACTTCATCTACGAGGAGGGCGTGTTCAAGTCATTCATGGAGTATCCAGACTGGCGTGACTATGTTGTCTACCTTAACGGATTCTCTAAAACATTCTCCATGACCGGCTGGAGGGTCGGGTACCTCGTCAGCAGGAGGGAGGTGGTGAATAGCTTAACTAAGCTCGCCGTTAACGTATGGTCCTGCCCGCCCTCCATAAGTCAGGCGGCCGCCGTCGCCGCCCTTAAGGGTGACTGGACGCCTGTTAAGGAGATGATACGTCTCTTTAAGGAGCGCCGTGACGTCATGGTGTCAGAGTTAAGGAAGGTGCCGGGCTTCGAGGTGTGGGCGAGTAAGGGGGCTTTCTACGAATTCCCGCGGGTAAGTAAGGTGCTTAGGGAGGCGGGACTCAGTGTTGAGGAGTTCGTAGACTACCTGATAGATAAGTACTACGTGGTCACACTACCCGGTACCGCGTTCCCGAACACCGCCGGCAAGGATTACGTTAGGTTCAGCTTCTGCGTTAGTAAGGAGAGGATCGTTGAGGGTATTAGGAGGGTTGCCGAGGCTGTTGAGAACCTGCTAAGCAGTTCCAGACGTTAGGCCGCGACTTTTTCCCTATCCAAAACCAGATTTAACTTGGCAGATGGTGAAAGCCGTCGCTACTGACCGAGGGGATGACGACAGAATCCCCGTCAGACGCTCCCTGCAGTAATCTCTTTAGCCCGGCAATACCTTCTTAGAGGATGCTGGATGAGCGGCCGCGGGACTGCACACTACCTCGGCCTAATGCTGGCCCTGTTCGGCGTTGCCGAGTCCGCCCCCGCAGCGGTGGCCGCATACTACGGTGAGCGCTACTGGCCCGCGTACCTGCTCGCATCCGCAGCGATGCTGCTGGTAGGCGCGGTTCTTGCTAGGCTAACACGTCCTGAAGCGCTGGAGCTCCCTGAAGCCTCCGCAGTTGCTCTGGCTTCCTTCATCACACCGGCGCTAGTTAATGCCGCCATATGGACCCTATACGGGGTTAGCTTCGTGAACGCTCTATTCGACAGCGTTTCCGGAATCACCACGACGGGCTTAAGTGTTCTTGGCGGCAGACTACCCCATTCCCTAGTCTTCGCGAGGGCTTGGCTGCAGTGGCTCGGCGGCCTAGGCATAGTAGTCCTTACTCTCTCAATGCTCCTTAAGCCGGGCTCGGCCTCACATAAGTTGCTAGTGATACATTTCAGGAAGCCTATGGGGTTCCCGGGAAGCAGGGTTTTATCTAGGGCTGTCGTGCTAATATATGTAGCGCTTACCGCGGCAGCGCTTACAGCCTACATCGCCTCCGGCCTTAAGCCGTTTGACTCGCTGGTCTACTCGTTAACGACTGTCTCCACCGGGGGGTTCACATCATATGCCAGGCTTGCAGGCCCCTCACTACTCGTGGCGTCCGTATTCATGTTCATCAGCGCTCAGAGCTTCCTAACGTACTTCAAGCTATTAAGAAGGGACTTCAAGTCCCTAATTAGAGATCCTCAGACGATCTCTTTCGTAACGCTACTGGTACTAGGTGGTGCCATAATGTACTTAAGCAACCCCCGCCTAGGGATTAGTAAGTCGTTCTTCGAATCCCTCTCAGCAGTAAGTACGACGGGCTTCCCCGCGTTCCCTCTGCACAGCCTTGGCGGGGGCGGCGTAGCCGCCCTAACAATACTGATGTTCGTGGGCGCGGCTGTAGGGTCTACGGGAGGCGGTATTAAGGAGTTCAGGCTTGTCGTTATTTTAAAGGCTATATGGAGGGTTCTTAAGGAGTCCATAGCCCCTAAGGGTGAGGTTAGGGTTGTTAAGGTCGGTGGGGAGCCCCTAACCGAGGGTGAGGTTCTAAGGTGCTTCGCCGTAGCTGCTGCGTACGCCGTAGCGTTAGCCGCCTCAACTACCGTGCTGGCGGCCTGCGGCTATAGCTTCACAGACTCCCTTCTAGCATGCGCCTCGTCGCTGGGTACGGTCGGGCTACAGCCCTCCTTTATTAATCCTTCACTCCCGCTCGTTCCTAAAATCGTTCTAATTATTAACATGCTTCTAGGCAGGTTAGAGGTGCTGACCGTGCTCGTGGCTGTGTCGTCATTAACACAGGTTAGAGAAAGATAACTTTATTTCCTTCAAGCCTCAATCCTCACGGCGCATGGTGCTTGCCTGCAAAGGTTGTCGTGGCTGGCGGCGGTGACTTGGGGCGCGTTATTGCTGAGCGCTTAATTAGGGAGGGCTTCGACGTAACCCTCATCGAGAAGGATAGCAGCCGCGCGCGGGAGCTTGCCGAGTCACTAGACTGCTCGGTGGTTAACGGAGACGCGACATTGCCAGAGGTTCTCAAATCCGTCGGCGTTAGTGAGGCCTCATTCGTCGCGGCTACGGGTAGCGATAAGGACAATATACTATCCTCACTAATAGCCCGCCAGCTAGGCGCGGCTAAGGTCGTGACCGTTGTCGAGAACCTAGCCCTAGAGCCCGTAGCCTCAGGCCTCGGGCTCGAGAACGTTGTCGTGCCGACGAACCTAGCCGCTAAGGAAGTCTTGGCTGTGGTTAGAGGTTTAAGACAGGCTAGCTCCGGCCTCTTGAAGGGTGATGCTAGATTCGTAACGGCCGTTGTGGGTGAGGAGCTAGGCGGTAAGAGGTTATCAGAAATTAAGCTGCCGGGAGGGTCTGTAGTGTGCGCCGTCTTTAGGGGGGATGAGTTCATACTGCCTACCGAGAACCCGCAGCTAAGCCCCGGCGATGAATTACTGATAATAGCTAGGGAATCCAAGGTTAGCGAGGTTCTGAAGAGGCTTGGGGTGAAGGAGAAGTAAGCCGCAGGTGTTCTTAAATGCAGGTCGCTGTTATTGGCCACCGATGCAACTCAGGTAGGGTGACGCTCTTCTATAAGGCTGTTAAGGTACCTATAGTTGAGATAGACGTCTGTAGCGGGGCCTCCGGGGAGCTACTGGTTAGGCATGGGCCGAGTGAGGTTAGGAGGGCTTCGGTGTTTGGTCAGATATTCTCATACATAGACTATAAGCTATTCTACAGAGACCCGATACTTAAGGTTAGGAGGGTTGAGGAGCATCTACGTAGCTTAAGCGGCTTCAAAGGGGTGCTCTTCGACGTAAAGAGGGATGTCAACGCGTTAAGGCTTGCTGAAATCATAGACAATATCGGGGATTTCGGAATAGGTAGCGCGTACGTGTCGACAACATACCATCCGCTCATAAAGCTGTTGAGGGAGCTAACACGCGGCGCTCTGCTGGCGGCGACATTAAACGTCATGCCTGTCGACCCGCTTCTCACCATATCCATGAGCGGCGCTGACGCCGTATCTGTGAACTACACATTAGTTACGCCTGAGTTTGTTGAGACGATGCACGCTGCAGGCGTTAAGGTTCTGGCCTGGACGGTTAATGACTGTAGGGAGGCGCTTAAGCTTGTCAGGGATGGTGTTGACGCCTTAATAACTGATAGGCCGGACCTGATAATGAGGTGCCTGCGCAGGGAGGGCGTTGGCGTGAGGGATTACGTGTAGAGTGAAACTTACAGCCTAGGCACCGGAAACTTTCACTCAACTCACTCACCATGTACACGCGAACCTGATTAGCTTAAGTATACCTCCCGACGAAAGGTTTCGGGGGCTCGCGGTGAGGATAGTCACGTTCAAGATCCCGGAGTCCATGCTTGAGGAGCTCGATAGGTACGCACTCATTCACGGAATGAGTAGGTCCGACGTCATAAGGCTGGCGATAAGGAGGCTAATGCAGGAAAGCCCGAGGGCTGTTCCGAAGTACAGGATCAGAAGGGTAATTCTGAGGTAAGCCGGAATCCAGAGCGCTTAAGGAGGGCGCAGGCAGTATTTTACCGGGATGATGAGGAAGAGCCGAGTGGAGCGGTGACGACATTATCCTCGACTGACTGCAGGGAAGACTGTTTTAACTAAAAACCTACTTTCTCACAGGTGGGCTTATTGAACGGCGTGGTGGTTAACCCCTCACTAGTTCATAAGCATGTAGACTCGTCGAAACTCCTTAAGAGAGCGTATGAGGTACTTGAAAACGATGATGAGGTGCAGGAGCTAATCAAGGTTGCAAACATAATGGCTGTCGGCAGGCTCAAGTACAACGACCACGGCATAGTGCACGCACGTATAGTGTCTGGCGCCGCACTCGAGCTCTTCAGCAGGCTCATCAAATCCGGCGTCAGGCCGTCGACGCTAGAGTTCGGGACAGCCAGAAGTATTGAGGAGTCTAAACTCGTAGTCCTTCTTGCCGCGTACCTGCATGACATAGGCAACGCTGTTCACCGGGAGAATCACGAGATGATTGGAGCGCTCCTAGCTAAGGACATACTCGACAGAATAATACCGGAGGTCCTGCCGGACATAGGTAGGAGGAAGTATGCGCTCAGGCAGGAAGTTATGCACGCTATTTACGCTACGGAAATGCACACGAAGGCACTGACTGTGGAGGCGGGCATAGTAACCATTGCCGACGGGACTGATATGGCTGAGGGCAGGGCTAGAATACCCTACAGGCTTGGTAAGATGGATATGCATGCCGTCTCAGCATTAAGTATTAAGAGGGTGGTGATAGAGGACGGCGATACGGTTCCCATAAGGCTCAACATAGTTATGGGCGACCACGCCGGCCTATTCCAGTTCGAAGCAGTTCTAAAGCCTAAAATACTATCGAGCGGGTTGCAGGACAGGATCGAGGTCTTCATAAACGTTAATGGAGAGCACCGCCGCGTGTTCCCGATATAGTGATTGGGAGAGACCGGACTTTAGCCTTATTACCTTTTCCTCAAATATTGGATACGGTGTCCAGCTGTGAAAGGAAGCACCGCGGCGGTAATCGCCGCAGTCATAGTTGCCTTAATAGTTAGCTTCATAGCGCTGGGCCTAGTGTACCAGCAGAACCAGTTCCTCAAGTCAATGCTCAGCAGGCAGAGTCAGGAGATTCAGAAGCTAAGCAGCGAGCTAAGCTCGGTCAAGAACTACGTTAGCCAGGTGAGTAGCGGGATAAACTCCGTTAAGGCCGGCCTCAACAGCGTTAAGGGAGAGCTAAGCAACGTCAAGAGTAGCGTCAGTCAGGTTAGGAGCGCTGTGGAGAGGGTTAAGGGAAGCGTCAGCAACGTTGAGAAGAGGGTCGGCAGCCTATCGACGTCAATAACGGCGATTATGAGTGAGGTTAAGTCGGTGAGCCAAGCCCTAGCGAAGGTAAGCACTAACGTCACGACCTTAAGGAGCGAGATAAGGACGCTTAAGGAGCAGGTAGCCTCGATGAGGTACCCACTGATACTTACCGACGCCTTGGGCAGGCAGGTTACCATACCCGCAAAACCCACGAGGATAGTCTCCACAGCCCCATCAATAACCGAGATACTCTTCCTCGTGGGGGCCGGTAAGAACGTCGTTGGGGTTGATAAGTACTCCAACTACCCACCGATAGTTAAGAAGTTGGAGAAGAACGGTACGATCAAGATAGTGGGTGGGTTCTCAACGGTTAATATTGAAGCGATACTCATGCTGAAGCCGGACATAGTCTTCATGACTACCGGCGTGCAGGAGAAGTTCGCGAGGGAGCTAGCCGGCATGGGGATAACGGTGTTCGTCCTCCCATCACGAAGCATGGCGGACGTCTTCAGCGACATACTCACGGTGGGCCTCATAACCGGGCATTTCGACAAGGCCCTTAAGGTAGTGCAGGAGATGAGGAACATAATAACCTCGACAAGGCTCAAGGTTGAGGAGTACCTGAATAAGACAGGGCAGAAGCCAGTTAAGGTGTACTACGAGATATACCCCAACTACTGGACGGTAGGAGGGCCGTCCTTCATAAACGACATAATAACGCTTGCCGGAGGTGTCAACATATTCGAGAATGAGAGCCGCGCTTACTTCGTAGCATCGCCTGAGGCTGTGATAGCCGCTAACCCGGACGTGATATTAATGAATTACAACTACGGCTACTTCGGGAGCGTTAAGAGCTTGATTAAGAAGATAATGAGTAGGGAGGGCTGGGCTAACATAACGGCTGTCAAGAAGGGCAGGATATACGTGTTCTGCGGCGTTGCTGAGGATATTATGGACAGGCCCGGCCCTAGGGCGGCGCTCGCCGTAGCCTTAATGGCTAGGGT
>JAMOVB010000035.1 GCA_027061705.1 Desulfurococcales archaeon | reverse complement strand
CACAGCGCGGCGTTAGGGAGTCGCTGATTAAGAGTATGCTTAGTAAAGATTACAACAGGTTCAGGGCTTAATGTCGGTTTCAGCATGCTACATATCCCTAGCATTTAACGTGAACTTTAACCTCCTCCCTCCTGAAGGAGGATTTTAATGCCTCCTCAGCACTGCCTAGGTCGTAGGTTGACGTCACGAGCTCCTCAACCCTAACCAAACCTCTCTTAAGTAGCCTTATTGCCGGCTTGAAAGGTCCGCATCTGGTCCCTATTAGTGAGACCTCCTTAACGACTAAGGAGGTGTAGTCCATGTTAACGCTACGTCCGTGGGTCGATTTCCCAACGATAATCCCGCGCGGCCTCACGATGCTTAACGCCAGTTCAAGGCCGGAGGGGTTGCCGGACGCCTCAACAACGTAGTCAAAGCCCATCCCCTCCCGCGTGTGTCTCTTTACGTACTCGGCCACGTGCTCGCAATCAATAACCTCATCAGCCCCTAACCTCTCCGCTAGGCGGGCCTTAGGCGACCCAGGACGTGTGATGGTCACAACCTCAAGCCCGGCCAGCTTAAGCACCTGAAGCGACAGTAGACCTACGGTTCCCGAGCCGATTACGGCGGCCTTAAACCAAGGCTTCGGGGGAGCTAACTGCACCGACTCTAGTACGGCGGCCAGCGGCTCAACCATGCAGGCTTGGAGGGGTGTTAACCCTCTTACTGAGTGTATGTTCTCGGCCGGAACGATTACGTACTCAGCTATCCCGCCGTCTAGGTCTATGCCTACGGCCCTCCTGCGGGGGCACTGCGTCTTAAGGCCGTTCCTGCAGAACCAGCACTCCCCGCAACTCACGTTTATCTCGGCAGTAACTTCCTCACCTATTATCGACTCGTCAACGCCCTCCCCCACAGCGTCGACCACGCCTGCGAACTCATGGCCGAGTATTATAGGTAGCTTCCCCGGCGCGTAGCTCCCTCTGTAGAAGGCCTTATCGGTCCCGCATATTCCCGCCTCCCGAACCCTAATCCTCACCCAGCCTGGAGGAGGGCTCGGCGTCGGCATCTCCTCAACACGGGCGTTCCCGGGGGAGTGAAGAACCAGTGCCTTCAAGCAACTCACCCAGACTATATGCGGCAACGTCTTTAATGCGGATGCCTCCACTAGGATAAGGTAGATTAGCCCCCTTAATCCATTCTTGACGGTGGTAGGTCTTGATAATAGTGCCTGAGATGCTTGAGTCGCTGAAATCCAAACTACTTGAGGTTATGTTGAGCGGTTTTGTGAAGCAGCGTAGCGACCTGACGTACGACGTCGTCGTCCTGGCGTTTAAGCCGGAGCCCGACATGACTGAGGCCTTAGGTGAGAGGGTGTATGAGGTTAAGGCACTACTGGTGGGTTCTGAGGAGGGCGGCTTAGTGGATTACGACTCCCTAGCATACCTGAGGAAGGTGAGGGTTGACTTCGCACTGCCTTTCAGGGCGTTACTGAACGATAACCTCGACGTCATAGGGGTTGAGATTCTGGAGGGTCAGCGGTAGGGTAACGATTTTTCATTTTCCAGCAACTAAACTTTATTAAATGGGCCTACGTTACTACACAATATTTTACCTACCCAAGCAAGTAATTCACTGGTGGCTCGATTGCCTAAATGCCGCGTTCACGTAGACCTAAGGCTGTGTAAGGGGTGCGGGATCTGTGTGGAGCTATGTCCCAAGCAGGCGTTGAGGCTTAGCAGCGGCTTAAGCGAGCGTGGCTACAGGTACCCGGAGCTGGTTGGGGAGTGCATCGGGTGCGGGACGTGTATGATGTTCTGCCCGGACTTCGCAATAAGCGTTGAGTGCGGTGAGGTAGGCGGGGGTGGTTCCGCGTGAGGAAGGAGTTCCTAGGCGGTAATGAGGCCGTGGCTCAAGCAGCGCTTGACGCGGGGCTGGAGTTCTACGCCGGCTACCCGATAACGCCGTCGTCTGAGATCATGCACTACCTAGCTAGGGAGCTGCCCAGGAGGGGAGGGATGTTCATACAGTCTGAGGATGAGCTAGCAGCCATAAACATGGTTGTGGGGGCGGCCCTAGCCGGGGCTAAGGCAATGACCGCTACTTCGGGGCCGGGATTCTCATTAATGCAGGAGGGGCTCGGCTACGCCGTAATGGTTGAAGCCCCCATAGTAATCGTTGACGTGATGCGTGCGGGCCCCGGCACAGGGCAGGCGACGAAGGCGGCCCAGGGCGACGTCATGCAGGCCAGGTGGGGTAGGCACGGAGACCAGTACGTCGTTACGCTGGCACCCTCAAGCCCGCAGGAGGCGTACGACCTCACAATAGAGGCTTTCAGAATCGCGTGGGGGCTGAGGGTTCCGACCGTAGTGCTTACGGATGAGTTCATAGGCCACGGGCGTGAAGTCGTTGAAATGCCCGACAAGGTTGAGCCTATCAAGCCTGGCTGGGCAGGGCGTGAGGGGCCGCCCTTCGGGTCTGCAGACCCTAGGATACCGCCTCCACTCCCACCGCTTGGCGAGGGCTTCAACCTCCTAGTGACGGGCTCCACACATGATGAGTGGGGCTATAGGGACGTGCACTCCTTCGAAACGCACTTCAAGCTTGTGCAGAGGCTTAAGGACAAGGTAATGCTCAATGCTAGCAAGCTATTCAAGTATGAGTACTTCGGCGACGATGCCGCTGAGGTTGTCGTCGTCGCCTATGGCTCCGTATCAAGACCTGCCAAAACAGCTGTCAGGCGTTTAAGGGAGGACGGCGTTAAGGCCGGATTGCTCAGGCTCATAACGCTGTGGCCCCTTGACGACGGCGTCATTAGGTCCTACTTAAGCGACGCTAGGGTTGTCGTGGTTCCCGAGCTTAACCTGGGTCAGCTGGTGTACGATGTTGAGAGGCTGAGCGGCGGTGACGCCCTAGTGGCGCCGCTTAACAAGGTCGGTGGCGGCATACCGATATACGCGGGTGAGGTGGTTTCCTTAGTTAAGAAGTTGCTGGGAGGTGGTTAAGGTGGGGCTTCACTTCAGTAGGAAGTACTTACGTGAGGAGGTGTTGCCAACACCGTTCTGCCCAGGCTGCTTCAACGGGGTAGTGATTAACGCGCTCTTCAAGGCTATGGAGGAGTTAGGCGTTAGCGACCTGAGGAAGTATGTCTTCGTAAGCGGCATAGGTTGCTCGTCGTGGATTCCAAGCCCGCACTTCAAAGCGGACACTATACACACGCTTCATGGTAGGGCAGTTGCTGTCGCTACAGGCGTTAAGCTGGCTAGGCCGGACCTCAACGTAATAGTAATAGGTGGTGATGGGGACCTAGCCGCCATAGGTTTCAACCACCTAGCACACGCTGCTAGGAGGAATATGGACATGCTGGTCATACTAATCAATAACCTAGTCTA